>CAVYIL010000014.1:0-15747 GCA_963768325.1 uncultured Flavobacteriaceae bacterium
TAGTAAATCAAAAGGATTGTAGGGTAAAATCTTTTTGTCCAGAAAATAGTTATACTATAGTAGGGTTTAAGAAATGTATATTAATGAAGTAGTTTATACTTTTTTTCAATTCGCTATAAAAATGTTTTTTTATACCATTTTCGTATTTTTATTACCTCATAGCGCTGCTATGAAGTTCAAAAAAACACCTTAATTGAGTAAAAAACAATTATTTTTCGCCAGAATCAAAAAAGTTTAAACCACTTCAGTAGAGAGCGCTGATAAAAAATTTAATTTTAAATTAAATTTGCAACAGATTCAAAAATAGTTACATTGGTCTCCTAAATTTAAAAAGAATGATTTCTTACCCAAAATGTTCACTAGTTACCCCTACATATAATTGGCCTGAAGCTTTGGAACTCTTGCTTCTAAGTGTAAAAAAGCAATCTTGGCTCCCTAATGAGGTGATCATTGCTGATGATGGTTCTAGAAAAGAAACGGCTGATCTTATAAAAAAAATAAAAAGTGATTTTCCTGTACCATTACATCATATCTGGCATGAAGATAATAAGAATCAGAAACCGGCAATAATGAATAAAGCTATCGCTATCGCTAAATACGATTATATATTAGAAATAGATGGTGATATAATTATGCATAAAGATTTTATAAAAGACCATTTATCTGCTTCAGAAAAAGGTGTTTATTTATATGGCAGTAGAGTTAACATCCAAAAAGATTATTTAGAAACACTTTTTAAAACCAAACAAACGCATTTCCATTTTTTTTCTAAAGGAATTAAAAAAAGGGGACGCACATTAAGAATTCCTTTTCTTTCTAACTTTTATAAACCTGAAGATGAACGTTCACCTAAGCTAAGAGGTTGTAATATGTCATTTTGGAAAAAAGATTTTATAAAAATAAATGGTTTTAATGAATCCCTTACAGGATGGGGAATAGATGATAGCGAGATGGTTCAGAGACTTGTAAATATTGGTATCAAAGGTAAAAAATTAAAATTTAAAGGTATCGTATACCATATCTATCATAAAGAGCAAGATAAAAATCATATTCATCTGAATCAAATTATTGAAAAGGAAACAACCGAAAAAAAATTAACTTTTATTGAAAAAGGAATGAATCAATATACCTAAATTCAAATATTGATTATAACCTCATTTTGAAATCATGAACTTGTTTGTTTTTTAATGAATTAATAATCAGGTATTTACAGAATTCTTATCAAAACAACAACTATTTAGTTATCAGATATTTAATATAAAAAATTATGCTTATCCGTAAGGTTCCCCAAGATAATTCCATCTATGTGATACAGCAGCCACTAACAATCTATCGAATAGGTTGTCAAAGTGACGTCTGTTGAACTTATAACAGAATTCGTTCAGGTAATTCTGTAAAAAATCATCGTCTATTCTATGGTGTACATCTAACAGTAATCGTTTTGCGTTACTTATGGCAGTATGAACCCACGGAAGAACCTTTATAACATCCTTTTTTGGTATTACTTTGGAATCGATTTCAAAATCTTGATCCAAATCCACATAGCTCGTAGATTTATTCGATACAATCTTTGTACCTTTCTCTACGGACTCTTTTATTGCATTGGTCACTTCTTCCTTTTTTAGGGATTCTATAACTTTCATTTTTAAATACCCTACTTGTTTTTTCTTGCCATGCTTTTTGGGATTGTGATTTTCTTTAGCATCTCGTGATTCAATACTTACCAAAACCGTTGTTTGACGTTGACTACCACGTCCCCGTTTTAAAGGTTCGGATTTATCCCTTGTGATGGAAACTGTCTCAAAAAAACCTTCGTCAAGCTCTATCTCTTCATTAAGTTGATACGCCTCGTCCCTAAGTCCCATTACACTTCGTAGCTTATGTACCATTGCCCAAATGGGTTCGTATCGCTTATGACCTAATTGACGTTGAATCTCCTTAGCTGAAAAAGATTTCTTAGTGCTTGTAATAAGATGCATAGCTATGAACCAATACTGGAACGATAGCTTACTGCCATGCATTACCGTTCCACTTTTAAGAGTAGTTCGGTGCTGACATTTTTTACATTCCCATTGCTCACGATTCTTTTTCCAATAATGTGAAGTATTTCCACATTTATTGCAGGTAATACCTTCCTTTAGCCTGTATGATTTAAATGCTTCTCTACAGCTTTGCTCATCAGGAAAGTGCTTTGTGAATTCTATTAATTTCATAATTTAAACTTTTCTGTTTTGAAAAAATTATACACAATGCTCAAATCGAACTGTTGCTGAACTCAAGACTCCAAGATAAAGTTGTTTAGAGCAATCCTAAGAGGGGTAGTTGATGTGAAATTTTTTCTCTTTAGAATGGAAAAACTTTTTGCCTAATCCCCAGAATATTTATGTGAGCCAAACGTTGGGATATAGAATTGTTTTTCAAAGCAATTAAACAGAATTTACAAATTAAAACCTTTGTCGGAACAAGTGAAAATGCAGTAAAGTCGCAGATATACGTGGCACTAATAACCTACTTACTACTTCAGCTTATTGTAAGAACAATAGCTAAGAAAAAACACGCCTTTTCCAATTTTGTGGAAAAAATAAGAGTTTGCCTTAATTTTTCACCTTACTCTAGACTATGTCTGCAATCAGGTAGGAGAAGGGGTTAAACGAGTTCTGGGAAAACCACAAGAAATAATCAACTTTAATGAAGACTTATTTTCTTGAAAATTGTATAATATTCGCCTATTTAAAAGGGCTAACTACTAAAATGCAACCATTTTTGAAAAACTTTCGGATGGTTGTGACCTTTATTCAGTCATTAAAAAACTATTCCAAAATTTCATTGTATACAGAATACGTGTTTTTACCTAATGCTTTAGATGTATAAGAGTTGAGAAATATATTATATGACAATTCAGCAAAAGAATTTTTCATTCGATCATCATCAATTAATATTTCTATTTTACTTGCAAGAGATTTATAATCCCCCACATCTGTTACAAATCCATTTTTTGAATCTTCAATTGCTTCGTAAACAATACCAACCCTAGTAGATACTACGGGAATTTTATTAGAAAAAGCTTCAAGTACAGTAGTGGGACCTCCTTCACGTTGAGAGGTCATAAGATAAATATCTAATTGTGTCATAATATTAGAAGCATCAGTTTTAAAACCTAAAAATGAAATATATTTTTCAAGATTAAGGTTTTTAACCATATTTTTAAGTTCTTTAGTACGCTTAGAAAATTCTCCTATCTGTACTAAATGTATTTCTTTTCTATTTTTTTTATTGACTAAATAATCAAGAACATTTATTAATGTTTTCAAATCTTTTGCATCAGTATGATTTGCTATATTACCTATGATAGTAGTTTCTTCGGTAATATTAAAATCTTTTCTCAAGTCAAAATTATCAGCTAATGATTCATTCCTAATTTTAGCCCCATCACTTACAACACATAGTTTAAAATGATTTTTGGGAAATAACACATCTTTGAAATGTTCTAAAACAATATTAGAAACACATAGTATTTTATGAATATTCTTATAATTATACTTAAATTTACTTAGAACACTTACTTTTCTACTAATTCCTTTCTTAGAAAATACAGTTTTTGTTTTCAAACTAGTAAAAAAATCTGTTATAACATATCCCGTAACAGAATCACTTGTATGAAGGTGTAATAAATCAAAATCATAATATTCAACTAGTTCTTTTAAATATTTTCTATAATTTCTTTTTGTAGGTTTTGTGTAAGGAATTGAAAATACTTGTATATTTTGTGTTTTAATATTTTCATATAAAGGAGTATTTTGATAACAAAATAAATACTGATTAACACCTAAATATTTTAATTCCTCAACTAAAAATAAAAGTTGTTGTTCATTCCCCCCCCAACCTCTAGCTCCAGAAATATGTAATACATTCATAATATCTTATAGTTTATAAATCCTCTCTCTCTCTCTCTCTCTCTCTCTCTCTCTCTCTCTCTCTCTCTCTCTCTCTCTCTCTCTCTCTCTCTCTCTCTCTCTCTCTCTCTCTCTCTCTCTCTCTCTCTTACTAACTACATAATAATCAGAATTAATAGTTTCATTGAGAAAAGCTTCGTTTATTTTTTAATTTATTTTAAACCCTTTAACAGAATGTTAACATAAATATTTTAGTTGTTCTTAAAGATTATTAATCAATTCAAATTTTCATAGCAGAACAGCCGTTTATTAATTCATTTGAAAATAGCGACATAATTAACAAGTCTCTTAAACCCTCTTCCAAAAAACATACTCCAATTAAACGTTAAAACAAATACACTCTCCACCATTTTAAAACCCTAAAAAGAAGTCGTAAAATTAACCTTTTTTTATTTTATTCTTGGTTTGATTCTTGCGAAAAACCTTTTTAAAATAAAAAAATTCTAGTTTAGTTAGTCTTTTGTATTTTTGGCGGTTGTAATGTATAATTCCTAAATATAACTAATGCTTGATCAAGATATAGAATTAGAAAAAGCTATTCTTACACTAAAAAGAGGCGGAACCATCCTCTACCCAACTGATACAGTATGGGGTATAGGGTGTGATGCTACCAATGCTGATGCGATCGATAAAATATATGCTCTTAAAAAACGAGAGGATTCTAAATCCATGATATGCTTGGTTAGTGATTTTAAAATGCTACAACAATATCTAGAGGAAATTCCTGAGGTTGCTTATGATATTCTGAAATATGCTAAAAAACCGACTACAATTGTATATGATAGACCTTTGCATGTTGCTGAGAATATTATAGCAGAAGATAATTCATTGGCTGTTCGTGTTGTAAGGGATCCGTTTTGTTCTAAATTAATACGCAAACTGAAAAAACCTATTATTTCTACTTCTGCTAACCTCAGCGGTAAACCTACTCCGCTAAGCTATGAAGAAATACCTAAGGTGATTTTGGAAGGTGTAGACTATATTGTAAATTTGCCCTTGCAAAACAAAAAAGCAAAGCCATCTTCAATCATAAAAATAGGTGGAGATAGTACGGTGAAAATTATCAGAAAGTAAGTTGATACATGTCTGAAAAAAAGAATTATAAAGAAGCATTACAAAACTCTATTTTTGAAACGATTGCTTTAGCGGCTTCAAAACTAAAGGTTGATAGTTATGTCATAGGGGGATTTGTTAGAGATCATTTATTACAAAGGGGATCTGTAAAGGATATTGATATTGTAACTGTGGGGAGTGGTATAACTTTAGCTAAAGAGGTTTCTAGACTCTTACCAAACAAACCGAAGGTTCAGGTTTTTAAAACCTATGGTACTGCAATGCTTAGAGGTGATGGTATCGAAATAGAATTCGTTGGGGCTCGAAAAGAATCCTATACTGAAAATAGTCGTAATCCAATTGTTGAGAATGGAACGCTAGAAGATGATCAAAACCGAAGAGATTTTACAATAAATACTTTAGCTTTAAATCTTTCTGGAGAAAATTTCGGAAATATTTTGGATCCTTTTAATGGTTTGGAGGATTTAAAATCTAAAATAATACGTACTCCTCTTGATCCTGACATTACTTATTCTGATGATCCTTTGCGAATGATGCGTGCTATTCGGTTTGCTACTCAATTAAATTTTGAAATAGAAAAAAATTCCTTAAGTGCTATATCTAAAAACAAGGATCGTATCAAGATCATTACCAAAGAGCGCATTATTGATGAGCTTCATAAAATCTTATTGAGTGACAAACCATCGATTGGTTTTATATTGCTGGAAAAAACTGGTCTTTTGCCATATATCCTGCCTGAACTGGTTGCATTAAAGGGCATTGATGAAGTAGAAGGGCAACGTCATAAAGATAATTTCTATCATACTTTAGAGGTAGTTGACAATATCTCTAAAAACACCGATGACCTATGGTTACGATGGGCTGCCTTATTGCATGATATTGGTAAAGCTCCTACTAAAAAGTTTAGCAAAAAAGTCGGATGGACTTTTCATGGGCATGAGTTTATTGGTGCTAAAATGGTTTATAAACTTTTTAAACGATTAAAAATGCCATTAAATGACAAAATGAAATTTGTTCAAAAAATGGTGTTAATGAGTTCTCGACCAATAGTTATTGCAAGTGAAGTTACTGATTCTGCTGTTAGAAGATTAATATTTGATGCTGGTGATTTTATTAATGAGTTAATGACTCTTTGTGAAGCGGATATCACTACAAAAAATCCTAAACGTTATAAAAAATATCACGATAATTTTAAGACTGTTAGACTAAAAATGGCTGAAGTTGAAGAACGTGATCAGGTTCGCAATTTTCAACCTCCTGTAACGGGGGAAGAAATAATGCAAACTTTTAGCATTAAGCCTTCTCAAGAAATTGGAATAATAAAAGAGGCTATAAAGGAGGCTATATTGGAAGGTGAAATCCCAAATGAACATGATGCTGCTTATGAGTATATGTTACAGAAGGGTAAAACGCTAGGGCTAGTGCCTTCCTCTACTGGTGTTCCTCTTAAAAAAGGGGATTTATAAAATTTATTTCATTTTAAAATAAATAAATAAATGAAAAAAGGTAATAAAAAGGTAGTGTATTGGTTGTTTACAGGTTGTTTACTTATTTTTATTATGGTTTTGGTAGGTGGGATAACCCGACTAACTCACTCTGGATTATCTATTTCTAATTATAAATTGATCTCTGGAACGTTACCTCCAATGAATGATACTGAGTGGAATGCTGCTTTTGAACTTTATAAACAATATCCTGAGTATCAAGAAATAAACAACAAATTTGATCTAGAAGATTTTAAAGATATTTATTTTTGGGAGTGGTTACATAGGGTGATAGGTAGATTTATTGGTGTCGTATTTATAGTTCCTTTTTTATATTTTGTATTTAAAAAACAACTCACTAAGTCAACTACCAAAAAAGCTTTGTTGCTAATGGTTTTAGGTGGTTTTCAAGGGTTTCTGGGGTGGTTTATGGTTAAAAGTGGATTGGTTGATCGTCCAGATGTTAGTCATTATAGATTAGCTATGCACTTAACTATGGCTTTTATAACTTTTGCTTGTACCTTCTGGGTAGCTTTAGATTTAATTTATCCTACCCAAAAAACAGTGCAATATCCTAATTTTAGAAATTTAATTAGACTAACCTTAGTTGTTTTATTAATTCAAATTGTTTATGGTGCTTTTGTTGCTGGGCTAGATGCGGGATTATTACATAATCATTGGCCTCTAATGAATGATGGCGAATTAATTCACGAATCTGTGTATATTGAAAGGTCTCCTATAATTCTTAATTTTATCGAAGGAAAAAGTGGAGTTCAGTTTGTTCATCGCTATTTAGCATATATTGTTGTTGGGCTTATTATTTATATTTGGTATCGCAGCAAAACAATAAAAAAGTCGAATACTCAGCATATAGCTTTAAATGCTTTGCTGGGTATAGTTGGTGTTCAGTTTTTATTAGGAATATTCACGTTACTATATAGGGTTCCATTGGTTTTAGGTATATTACATCAAGTTGTTGCTTTTTTCTTACTTGGGACAATGATTTTTTCGTTACATCGTTTTAGTAAATAATTACACATTTATAGTATCTTTGTTTCCTCATAAAATTAATAAAAATGATTTATCGCTTTAGAGTTATCCTAGACACCGAAGAAGATGTATTCAGAGATATAGAAATAGAACATGATGCTACGTTAGAAGATTTTCATAATGTGATTACGCAATCGTTTGCTTTTGACGGGACAGAAATGGCTTCTTTCTATATTAGTGATGATCAATGGAGTCAGGGTGAAGAAATATCTTTATTTGACATGAGTGACGGCAGTCAACCTATTCAGTTAATGAATGAAACTATGCTTTCTGATGTTGTTCACAAAGATTCTTTGAGATTAATTTATGTTTATGATTTTTTAAGCATGTGGACGTTTATGGTAGAGCTTGCTGATATCGCTGAGCACGAAAATGGACAGGAGTATCCAAATATTATGTTTGTTCATGGTCAAATTCCTGATCAGGCTCCTGATAAAGAGTTTAAAACAGAAGATTTGGATGTTGATGATGATGATGATGATGATGATGATTTCTTGGATTTAAATGAGTATCAAAATCTAGGGTTTGATAAAAATTGGAACTAATGTTTTTAATTCCTAAATTTTATTAATTTAACAGTATTTTCTATAGTTAAAGTGTATTTTCTTTTTTTAACGGCTATTTTTACTGTGTAATAACTCAAATCTTATTACAATTAGATTTGTACCTTAAAATACTAATTCAAATGGAGTACAGCAATTTCTTTTTCATTGTAATATTACAATGAGAATGTTTGTTTTTCTAATTTCCTAGAATGATAACAATATCACCTAATTATTATATACCTTACAATTCTCTGTAATTTTTTTAAAAACAAAAAATGATCAATCTATACAGCACACAAATAGAATCCTTATCTGTTCATAAAATAGGTAACAAGAGTAGAAATGAAAATATATTTCTTTCTGCTAATCCTTATACTCTAAATGATGAGTTAACTGCGCTTTTGAAAGAGTTTTTTTTTAAACCTTTTAGAGAAAAAGAGGAGAATTATTTTCAATTTTCAAATGAGGTAGATGTGGAGTTTAATCCTTTATATAAGATCGTAACAGAGATATTCGAAGTTCCCTCTAGCGTGCACGAAAAATCAAAAAGAATAGCTTCTTTATTATATGAGCAATCACAGCATCCTCATATTAAAAGTGGAGAAGTGTACATCACTTATTTAGAAAACTTAACTATTGATAATGAAAAGGTAGAGGCTATCGGGATCTTCAAATCAGAGTTAAAATATGATTACTTGCAGTTTCAAGAGAATGGTACTGCCTTAGAACTATTACACCAACAGGGGGTAAATTTGAATAAATTAGATAAAGGGTGCTTGATTTTTAATATAAAAAAAGAGGAGGGGTATAAAGTATTGTCTTCTGATTCTAACCGTTATGATACTAAATATTGGTTAGAACATTTCCTAGGAGTCACGGCTTTTGCAGATAACAATTTCTACACGAAAAAATACATGAAATTCTGTGAAGATTTTTCTAGAGATGTTGTGCTTCCTGCTGAGGATAAAAAGGAACAAGTAATGTTTATGAATCGTGCTGTAAATCATTTTGCTAAAAATGATGAGTTTGAGGAATCTGCTTTTCTTAATGATGTTATTGATAATCCTGATTTAATACCGGAGTTTAAAAATTATAAAATTGAAAAAGCTCCAAAATATCAAATTGAGGACTTGACTTCTTTCTCTATCGCAAATACTGCAGTGTCTGAAGCTAGAAAAAAAATTAAAAATATAATTAATCTGGATACTAATATCCAGATTAAAATGGACTTTATTAATCCTGAATCCGCTGAAAAATTTGTAGAAAAAGGGTGGGATGAAGAAAAACAAATGTATTACTACTTAGTTTACTTTAATAAAGAACAAAAAGATTAATCTCCATAAAAAGTAAATGGGATTTGGTTTTTAATTTAAATTTAAGTCCCATTTTCTTTCGTCTTATGGCTTTATTCTCTTAATATTTATACTTATTTAAGTTTTTGTTGTGTTTTATTTGCTTACCCATACTACATTAAAAAATTCTAAATAATTACCTTTACCCATTATTCATCAATGATATGTGCAATCGATTAGTCATACATTCTTCTAAAAAACATCTTGATACTGATATAAAGAGATCTATTCTCAATTTTGGAATGTTTAAAGATGTGCTTGGGGATGCTGAGCGTAATGTTATAAAGATTGTGGAATTACAAAACAAAAAATATACTATAAAATCATTTAAAGTTCCTAATGTTTTTAACCAGATTATATATCGCTTTTTTAGAAAATCTAAGGCTGAGCGATCTTATAATTATGCTAATAAACTTATGAAACTAGGTATAAACACTCCTTTTCCTGTGGCTTATGATTTATATATGTCTCTTTTTTTGTTCAAAAACAGTTATTATGTAAGTGAATTGATCGCTTGTGATTTAACATATAGAGAGCTAACTACTGATTTTACAATATTCGATCACGAAGAGATTCTAAGGGCGTTTACTAGGTTTACGTATAAACTTCATGTAAACGGTGTCAATTTTTTAGATCATTCTCCAGGGAATACTTTGATAAAAAGGACTGAGGGTGGATATGAATTTTATCTGGTTGATCTCAATCGAATGAAGTTTGGAGAAATGAATTTTGAAACTAGGGTTAAAAATTTCGCAAAATTAACTATTCATCAGTCTATGGTCAGAGTTATGAGCAATGAATATGCTAAATGTACTGGTGAAAATGAAAATGATATTTTTAATTTAATGTGGAAGTATACTGAGGAGTTTCAGGGTCAGTATTACAGAAAAATCCGTTTAAAAAAGAAAATATTTTTTTGGAAAAAGAAATATAAATAATATTGGCTCTGTTGCAAATTTTAAATTTAAGGTATACCTTGCTACAAAAACGTAATGAAAGATTTCAAAGGACGTCATTTTGAAGGCACTGTAATTTTAGGCTGTATACGTTGGTATTGTAAATACGGCATAAGTTATCGGAATTTGGAAGAGATGATGCTAGAGAGAGGAGTAGATGTGGATCATTCTACTTTATATCGTTGGGTTCAAAAGTATGCTCCTGTAATAGAACGTCGTTTACAAAAGTACCGTAAAGGGCGTTCTATAGGTACTTGGCAATTGGATGAGACCTATATAAAGGTAAAAGGAGTATGGAAATATCTGTATAGAGCTATCGATAGTAAAGGAAATCCCCTTGACTTTTATCTTTCTCATACACGTAACACTAATGCAGCTTATCGTTTTCTTAGGAAAGTACTTGGTAAATTCAAAACCCAAGAGCATCCAATTAAAATAAATACAGACAAGAATCCTAGTTATGGAGCGGCTTTAAAGCTGCTGAAAAAAGAAGGTAAATGTAATAAGAAACTAGAACACAGACAGGTTAAATACATGAATAATCGTGTGGAGTCTGATCATGGTAAACTGAAGCGAAGGATTAACCCTGGACTTGGTTTTCAGAAAATGAAAACAGCATTGGCTACAATAAAAGGTTATGAAGTCATGCGAATGTTTGAGAAACAACAATTTGATATTTGGATTGGATTTCCTGAAACTAAATTGAAAAGATTACAGGGTGAAATCCGTCTAATTCAAAATCAATTTTACTGCTAGAAATAAAGATATATTCTAAAAAATTATAAAAAATAGTGTCCTAAAATAATATTTGCAACAGAGCCTATAGACTTTTGCTTGTTTCCATAAAAATTTACTGTCATAATTTCCCGTAGCTAATTCACGAGTAATTTTATCATGCTTAATAGATAGCAAGGAAGCCATACCTGTAGCTGTGGTATAAGAACTTGAACTTATCAAATAATCACTATATAAATCAGCAAAGTTTTCCATATTTGACAATATCTAAAGTTATCAACTTTTAATGTGTTAAAACTATGAAATATCATGAGGTTTTTACGTAATGTGAGTAAATTACACTATCGTTTATGCGTTTTCTCTCTCAAATATCTGATTTTTTTGTGTATTTATAAATACTCTTATTTTTTTGTTACGTTTGCGTTTTTTAAAAACCAACCTGAAAAATGAACAAAAAAGCACACACAAAGGCAGTAGCATTTCTACTTTCCTTTCTATTATTATTTAGTAATATCTCTCCAACCTATGCTATGGTTATGGTAATAACTACAGGCGAAACTCCCTTTTTATCACGCTCTCAGATAGCAGATGAAAAAAGTGGTTCTGTTCCAATAGATCAAGTAGATTTAGGAACCGGAAACGTTTCTTTACAAGAGCCTATATTTACAGTAGAAGGCTATCAATCTAGTTTAACATACAATAGTGAAGGAGTATCTCAAAAAGCAAGTATCTGGAATAGAGATCAAAAACAAGGTGTTTTAGGTCTTGGATGGGAATATCCCGAAGACAAGATTATTCGATTAACCCAGCAAACAGGTACACTAGTTGATGATAAATATCTATTATATACAAAAGGGAATACCTACCCATTAGTATTTATATCTAAAAATAAGGATACAGGCGAAAAAGAATATCGAATTGCTCAACAACCCGATTGGATGGTCAAGCATCATATCGCTTCAGATCAATGGCGAGTGTATCACCCAGATGGTCATATTTATATTTATGGAGATGGTTCTTTGACCAAACATGTGTCTAATGGAGTATCCTATAATGTGAGATGGGGAAATTGGATCGGTAGCTCAATGGTATCAACGGATCAGAGTCGATTACCAATTTCATACCATGTATCGGCTATAGAAAACATAAGTGGAGAACAGGTTACATTTTTCTACAACCAAGAAGAAGAACAAGTAGGCGAAACAGGGTTACAACATACTCGAGCTACATATCTATCAAGTGTTAAAGGCTTACGAGGAAAAACCATTAATTTTATCTATGGTAATAAAGAAGAACATGAATATTATGATCCTCATACAGAAAAAAAGGCACAACCGAATATATCTAATGATAAAGATGCGTATCAAGAGCGATATGAGACAAAGTATCTTTCAGAGATACATTTAAAAAACAGAAAAGGAAATAGCCTAGAAAAAGTGCGATTTGGTTTTGATTTTTTAAATCAAAACACGGAACTACAAAAACGATTATTAACATCCATAAACTATTTAGATTCTAAAGACAGTCAATATAAACCAGCAACCCTATTTGACTATTTTGGATTAAAGGATTCAGACGGAGTTCATGCAGGACTGACCAAGGCAGAAACTAAATTATACAACCCCTCTACAGGAGCATTATATGCAGCAATAAAACAGCAAACGCTCCCAGAGGGTGTAAGTTACGCCTATCAATATGGAAAACAAAAGATAGAAGGAAGTGCAACAGATATTGAAATCACATTTCCAGATAACCCACATAATGATACCTTTGATGTGGATTCGAGATGGAGTGCTCCTGAATTGTTTTATGGATCGGACTATGTCGTTGCTATTTTTGAATCACAGGATTTGACCCAACGACAGAGTTATGTAAAAGTCTATCAATGGGTCGGAGACCGTTGGTTCGAAAAAGATATAGGATTGTTTAAGGGTTATTTTTATGATCGATATTTTGCCAAGGATCAATACCGTAAGGGTGTCTTAAAGGGATTAAAAGAGAATGTTTTTAAAGCAATTGAAAAAGATTATCCAGCCGCTTTTGGAGTGCTTACTGGATTCGAAGATCTTCTGAAAGGAACAGGAAAAACATTGTATAAGGTAGGGGATGACATCTCAAGTGGCGCATTTAGTCAAGCCATACAAGATTGGTATAAAGGTCAGTCTACAGCTATAAAAAATGTAGCATTAGATGTAGCTTCAGGATTAGAGAAAGAAGTACAACTGCCTACCGTGTTTGACAATGAGATTATCAATGCATCAGAAAACCAATTTACAGATAGACAAAAGAGATTACACCAAGCCAGAGATGAAGATGCAGCAGCCAATCCACGAAAAGACTACCATATTACACTTCAGGAACACTTTTTTGCCTTAACCTCTTGGGAAGGATCAAAGGTTACAATCGTTAAAAAGAACAATTTAATTCCAGGAGAATGGACTAAAAACGAAAAAGGGACAAACCTTACCAGTAAGTTTTTCACCTTTGAATCTGGAGACAATTTTGTAGCGCTATTGGATGAAGTAACGGATTTCCTATACATATACAGTTGGGACGGACATATTTGGAGTACCTATAGCAAACAATTACGGAGCGATTTTAATGCTAGGATAACAACAACTTCGGGTAAAGAAGCCATAGAAAACGCATTAGATGCTCTAATAGGAGAAAATGGAGAAACAGCTGTAGGAAAACAGAATCACCGATCCGCAATCCGTGTTAAAAACAATTTGATAGTAGCTGTTATAACAGACTCCCATGGAATAAATGCAGAGATTAATTTGATCTACCATGATGAGAACATGAATTGGAATAGTAAAAGGGAACAGTTTAATAAGAAAGCACTTTTTACCAAAGAAAAGATGAAACCTATTATCGATCAGATCCCTGGACTACCCGATGTATTAGGCGAAGCATTTGAAGAGCACCCTAATTATATTTCCTTACTTTCCTTTTTTTTAGGTAGAGATGCAAAGATTGATTTAGAAGTAGGCAACAGTTTTGCTGTACTACAGACCTATGATAATATTGATGAAAATCTAATAGGAGAAACGGATATACCAGTAGTAGGAGATATAATTAGTAGTCTTACTCCTGATATGAAAAAGATCAATAGTACTTTTGGTATTGTTTGGGATGAGAACTATGACAACATCCAATTGACACACTTACATACCGCAGCAGGACAAAGTGGAATAGAAAGTTTTATCGTAGGAGATGTCATTAATAAAATAGGAAAAGCCCACAGTCTGTTAGTAGGATCCAATACAAGTAATGATCCCGATGATGGAGTGAACTATGCTTTTCGATATACAGGGAATAATCATTTTGTAACCCAAGATTTTGAATCCCCTTATTATACCAGTGGCTTTTCTAATGATGTCGTTTCGACCTTAGTTGAAAATACGGATAAGACATTTAAAACGCCCAAATTTCATCAATATGATCCAAATACAGGAAAGTGGGAGGAGATAACAAAAGCATCAACAGAGCAGATTAGTGCTCCCGAATTTATTAATGAAGTCATAGATTTATCGGTAGAGCTGATAAATGATATTGTGATGATTGTAACGGCAGTTATCCCAGGTCTAGGAGAAGTAGTAGCTACAGCAGAAACATTGGAGATCATTACTAGAGCCGCTAATATGATCGGTACGGCAAGTGGAATACTAGAGCCGATAGCTAAAGGATTCGTAAATGAAATGATAGGAACCAACCATAAGAGTACTGCTATTGCTAATAATTATATTTCTGTAAATGGAAAACTATTTCATAGGCAATCCGATGGAAGTTGGAAAACAATAACCCATGATATATTTCAGTTAGATGCGACTACCAAATTAGTGGGAGGAGTTAATGGTTTTGTAAATAATTTCATGCCCTATACCCTTAAAACTCCAACAGGTATAGTAAACCATATGATCCGTTTGCGCAATGGAAAGGTGTATGACTCAAAAACAATACCCTCTACTGAAGATAAGATTATACATCAGGATTGGATATCGGCTACAGTAGGTTCCAGTGCTTACGTAAGTTATGGTCCCGTGGGAGTTAATGGTTATGTAAAAAGGAACGAGTATCTAAAACAGTTTCAACCAGAAATAGGAGGCTCAACAGAAATACGAAACAGAAATAATCATCCCGCCTATAAAGAAGCTACAGCCGTAACCTTGCATAAGGTAACAGGAGATACTTTTGAAAAAGAATTATACGATTATCCAGTTGTTAAAGTTAGTATTCAGCAAGCAGAGGAGACACTGAGTTATCACCACTATCGTTATAATTCTGAACATGCAGCCTATCATTCCGCTTCAGGGGTTGCTCTTTATGGCAAAGTTATCGATATTCCTAGTAGTACCGATTATGCAATACATACAGAGATACCTTTAGATAAAACCGATGGAGGCTATATCGAACATTACTATTATAACCGATATAATGCTTTTGGTAAAAAACCTATAGGATATACTGCAAACCCAACAGATTTAAAACTAATCGACCCTAAACTGGTAACCTATGCTAGTGTGTATGCAGACGATAGGGCATCTTTTGAAAAAGGGAATATTACTCCCTTAGATGGTCATCCATATGCCACTTTA
>CAVYIL010000015.1:0-14267 GCA_963768325.1 uncultured Flavobacteriaceae bacterium
AGTAACTAAGGCTCGTTCTACTTCAGACAAAGCATACTTAATATTCAGGGGAGCACAAGAAGTATCTTGAATAGAATCCCTATTTTTCCATTTTGAAACAGTTTGAGAGGAGATTCCGAACCGTATAGCTTGTTCTGAGTTTTTAACAGAATTAGCTTGGATTAGCGAACGAATATTTAAATTTGTTGTAGCATTAGAATGATATTTTTGCATGTTTGTTTTTGTTTGTTTGTTTGTTTGTTTGTTTTGTAACAAAAATAATCAACTTCTCAACCTTAAACGGATCACATAAAAAAGGTGGGAGAAAATTTTACACAATAGAAAACAAGAGGTCTTTTAACTGAAATTTAAATATTTTTTCAATAAATTAAATTAACTCAGTGTTTACGGGCATTGTTGAAATAGAACAACTCTCCTAAGGTCGAGTTGTTTCCAGTTCAACAAGCCTAAAATCACTATCATAGTTTTTCTTTTGCCTAATCTCCAAGAAATGCATGTGATCCAAAATAACATCAACAATGTTGTGAAACTTTACAAGTAGAAGTATTAAATATAGTTGTATTAGCAGCTACTATATTAATTCCAGGTATAGGTGAAATGATTGCGGGAGCGGAAACATTAGAAATAATAAATAGTGCTGCTAATATGGTAGGAGTAGCCAGCATGATTATGGAACCAATATCCAAAGAGATAGTAACAGATTTAGTAGGGACAAATCATAAAAGTACCTCTATTGCTAACAATTATATATCTGTTAATGGCAAGTTATTTCATAGGCAACCTAGCGGAAGTTGGTTAGCTGTAGCTAATAATGAATTTACACTAAATGCGACCACTAAATTAGTAGGAGGAACAAATGCCGTTGTAAATAATTTTATTCCTTATACAATCAAAACGAACACAGGAATAGAAAACCATTGTATTCGATTACGAAACGGAAAAGTATATAGTTCTAAAAAAATACCTGTAGAAGGAAACCGAATTATACATCAAGATTCTATTTCTAATACTATCGGACAAATAGCTTATGTGAGTTATGGCCCAGTAAATCCAGAAAATGGTTTTGTAGCCAAAAATGCATATTTAGATACGTTTCAACCTGCTATAGGAGAATCAGCAGAAGTACGTAGTAGAAAAAATCATCCAGCTTATAAAGAAGCCACGATCGTAACTTTGCATAAAATAATTGCAGATTCTTTTGAGAAAGATTTATATGATTATCCAGTATCCCGAGTAAGTATACAACAAGGGGAACAAAAATTAAGCCATCACTACTATCAATATGATGGATCTAGTGCATCGTACCATGTTGCTAGTAAGATTGCTTTTTATGGAAAAGTAATAGATATTCCAAGTAGCAAAGATTATGATATAAACACCAATATTCAACTTAATAATACGGACGGGGGATATATTGAATATTATTATTATAATCTGTACAATGCATATGGAAAAGAAGAAGCTGTAGGTTACCCCTCTACTCCTGTAGTATTAAAAATACCCGAACCTAATTTGGTAACTTTCCAAAGTAGTTATGTAGATGATAGTGAGTCTTTTGTAAGAGGGAATGTAAGTGTTTTAAATGGTCATCCATATACATCTATCGTATATAATACCAGTCAAGAAATGGTTTCTCAAGATTATACTTACTATAAGATATGGGAGAGCGATCTAAAACACCAATTAAGTGGATTAGAATTACAGGAAAGTAGAGCCTATACCGTGCGTCCTGTAAAAAAGATCAATATAATAGATAAGGTAGTGCATAAATCAACATATAGCTACGAATTTGCACCAATAAATCTAATGCTAAGAGAAGAAACTGTAGAGTCTACAACCATAAAAGGAGAAAAGGAAGTACATAAAACAAGATATACTTATGCTAATGAACAGTATACTTCATTACGAATGCAAAATAGATTAGCAGAACATTTTATGACAGTAAAGTCTATAAAAAAAGGGGAAGAAGAGGAGCTAATAACTTCGGCAGATGTTACAGCATATGATACCTTTATGATAAACGGAAAGGAAATTCTTGCTCCTAAGAATTTTTATAAAGCCAAAGAAGCAATGGGTACGGCATACCACAATAATTTATCAGGAGTACTAGGAGATATTGTTTCTGATATAAGTAAGCAAACTCAAAAAGAAATAGAATATGAGCAAAAAGTAATAGAAACTTATAAAGGATATATAGATATTCATAAAGCTGCAAGTTTTGTGCTAAAAGAAGAAATAGAATTAAGCAATGAAGTACATCAGTTAAATTCTGAGGTGCATTCTTTAATTCAAGATATTGATGAGTATAAAAAACTAATGTTAGAAGATAATGCCAATGTACAAGTAATACAACGAAAGATTGTAGAGTTACAAAAATACATAAAAGCATTAAACACATCGATCAATAACCAATATAACCTAATCCTAATTGAACAAGAAAAAATTGAGGATTATAGTGATATTATAAATATAGGATGGTTAGGGGGACTTATAGGGTATGGTATAGCTTACGGGATCAATCATCCTAAAATAGAAGCATCAAAAAAGAAAATAAATAAACTGCATTCTGAAATAACCAAACATCGAGAATCAATTAATAATAAAGAAGAGGCGATACACGTAAAACGTATAGAATTAACAAGTCTGGTAGATAACGAAAACGAAGCAAAAGAATATTTACAAAAATTTGAAGATGCACTAAAAAAAGAAAGAGAATTATATTTTGTTCTTAAAAAAGAAACAGAGCATTCTTTGATAAAAAGCCAAGAAGCCTTAAAAGACTATCATAAAATAGCATTAGACACAATAAAACACGATAAGTTAGTAGTAAAATTGCGTAAAATAAAGACAGATAATTTACATGATAATTATAATACAGCTTTAGATAGTTTACTTACTTCAATAGAGTCTAACACAACATCATTTAGTCACACACAAGATGGTAATACAGTTGTAATAACAGGGTTTGGGGCTACTTTTTATGAAAATTTAAAAGCAAAGGTAGCAGCTTTAAAAAATAAAATTTCCGTCCATAAAGCAAAAACTTCCAGCTTAGCGGATAAACACCAAAATATTATAGTTCATATAAATGAATTACCAGCAAAAGGAGAACAAGCATTTGTAGATTTATATACTCACAAATGGATAAAAATAAAAAGTATTGAAGCTAGAGATACAACAACAGGAATTCCAATAGTAATAGCAGATGAAGAAGGTACTACGGATAGTATAGAGTTAGATATTCATCATAAAAAACCATTGATTGTTTATAAAGACATAGATATAAAATCTGTAAATAAGAGAGCATTGTATTTTGGATTCGAGCCCGAGCAAAATCAAAATATGTTCGGTGGAGAGCTTAGTACAGATAGTCACAATGGTAAACATAGTATCAAACTAAAAGACAAGTCTGCTGTAATTTCAGAAATAGCAGTAGATACTAAAACAAAATACCTATTATCCGCTTGGATAAAGAAAGAAAAACCATCAGACGCAGTGACTTCTATCACTATTACTAAAGGAGGTTCAGATCTTTATAAAGAATTTATGGCATCTAATGATTGGACTTATGTAGAGGCACAAATTTATCCTGGAGTGCAACCAATATTTCAAGGAATAGGAGATTTACTTATAGATGATTTATTGATTAGACCAATATCATCAAACACGATGGTATCAACATACGATGATAACGGAATGGTAGCATCATACATGACTAATAATGGTCGTACAATTAAAAATATTTATGATGATAGCCAACACCATATTACAACTATAGATGATGAAGGTAAAGTAATAGGGTATATCAAACGTTTTTATAGTAGAAATAATAATGAAGAAAAATATAATTCAGCTAAACCTAATAGCATTCTAAGTATACAATTTCAAGGAAAAGGAATGTATTATGGAGATCAAGTTCCTGAAAATGCTTCTGGAGTAACATTTGTAGAAGATGTGATACCAAAAAACTTGTTAACAAAAGAGTATGGAATTTCATTTATTGCCTCATCAAACTTTATTTGTACTAATTCTGAGTACGCTATTGAAAGAAAAGAAAGTAATTTAATAATTACAAATTCCCAATCAGAAGAAACGGATACAATATTTATAGGAAATAAAAAGAATTTTTTGATATTAGATTTAGGAAAGTACGTACATGTATATGTAGACGGAGGGCTAATCAAACAGATAGAAAACACTACAGATACAGAAAATGACATTGCTATTAGGGGTACAGTAAGTAATTTATTATTTGCTCAAACCCCAGTGCTTACCATCAGTTATTTAGATGGGACGTATAGACCCATTCAGCATCAACAATTTTATGTTAACATAGATAATCAAATTACAGGAAAAATAGTAGAAGAGACTTTATACAATGATTGGGGAAGCGCAACGATAAAAACCAAACCAGTATTGGTAAACGATAAAAAATTATCTTATATATCTAGTTTTGCAGAATATGATCCTGTAAAAAAGACATTAACAGGAATAATTTCGGATTATTATGACAATAATAAGGAAACTAACTCAACTTATTTGTTAGAATCAACTGCAGACGCCACCAAAATGTTTTATAAAACAGAATATAGTTCTGATGCATTACAAAGGGTACAAACAACACACAAAGCAGGGGTTAAGGATCAATTAGAAAATAATATAAGAGTATCTTATCAAGATGCTTTGGGAAAATCCTTGGCACAACGCATAGGAATATCAGAAGAAAATAGTTCAAAGTTTATTACAATTACTACAGAAAGACGAGACTATGATATGGCAGAAGTTCGTGATGTTTTTGGAAGAGTCTTAGGATCCAGATACGGAAAATCTATAAGCGGTCATACTTATAATGTTACCAATACAGGTTATCAAGTATTACATAGACTTCCCTTATCATTTCAATTAGAGAATTCTGACCAATATATGAATAGTTTTGAAACATTAGATTTATTAGGAGAACAAACACAGATAACAACTGTAGATGAAGGAACTAATTATGTTATCAAAAATAAAAAAGGATTACCTGTTTTTATCACTACCGTTAGTTTTTCTCCTCAGGATAGAGATTTATCTTGGAGTTACCTAAAGTATGATATATTAAATCGCCCAATAGAATCAGGAATCATAAAAATACTAGGGGTATTTAGCAAAGAAAAAATGAACCTACTAGCCAATGTGCCCATGTGGATGGGTAATATAGAAGCTACACCACTAAAGACCTGGACATATGATATACTAGATAAACAAACCATCAATAACAAAGGTAGGTTGATACAATCAATGAATAAAAGTAATGGCAGAGTAGTAGTTACTAAATATACCTACAACAAAGAAGGGCAGGTTATTACCAAGACAACCGAGATAAATCACAGTAATTCTAAAACAATATCATACACATACTATTCAGATGGAAAATTAAAAGAGATTACATACCCTAACAATACTAAAGTATATTATAGCTATAACAAAAATGGAAAATTATATGGTATAGGTGCAGAATCCAATCCTTTTGAATATGCAAAGTATAGATATGGAATAAATGGTATGATTATTCAAAAAAAGTACAATGATTCTGGTATTATAAATACTACGAAATATACATTGCAAGAACATCCAAAGGAAAAAACCATAGTTATAGATAAAAATGATGGTACAGCAGTTTTAGAACTATTCAAGGAAACATTTGGGTATGAAGGAGAAGATGGGAGTTATTATGATGGTATGATCGTAAGCAAAGAAGAAAAGAACTATGAAACACCCGAAACGATTTGGAAATATAAATATGATTCTAGTAATCAATTACAAACTGTAGAAAAAGAACAACCAAGTACTTTACAGATATTAACGTATACTTATGATGTAAACGAAAACATTAAAAAATATGAAAATAGCACTAATACTAGTAAAAACATAGATTACAAGTATCATTCTGGAAGTAATAAGATAGCCATAATTAATACAGAGATAGCCTCTAACCAAATTGGATTATATACCAAAATAGGAAATTCACTCTTAGGAAATGATACCCGATTGAGATACGATAATTTTACCAGAAAAGTATCTAAGATATATGCAGAGGGAACGCTAAAAAAATTAGAATTTACCTATGATTCTAACAATAATCGAGTAGAGAAGCTTATAAAATCTACTGTAGAACAAACGGATACGCTCGCATATGTATGGGGAAATCGTTCTCTACCGCTATATGAAACATTTATAGGAGGAAAGAAGGATACACCATCTTTTAAAACATGGAATAAGACATACATCTATGGATTAGAAAATGCACCTATAGCTATGCTCCACAAAGGAGAAACATATTATTTTGTAAGAGATTATCAAAGCAGTCTACGATATGTTATAAATGGAAAAAATGCTGAAATAGCAGAAAAGTATAGTTATGAACCATATGGTAAAATAGCATATGCTGCACAAAGTAATTTAGAGCAACCATTAGGCACCTATTTGTATACAGGACATGAATATGATAAAGAGGTAGGGTTGTACAATTTTAAAGCACGTTTATATGATCCAGAGAAACGCATATTTTTGCAACCAGATCCATATCATATTAACTATTCTCCATATACTTTTGTTAATAATAACCCTGTGAATTTTGTAGATAGAGATGGGAAAGCTCCTTTATGTATTCTAGATGACATAGAAGATGCTAAGTTATATTCTAAACTAAAAGATTCATTTATACTTGTAACTTTTGACGAACTCTTTTCTGGAAGAAATTTACCAAATCTAGAGGCTAAAGAATTTGATGGATTAGTTAATATATTTATTCATCACGAGATAGATGGAAGTTCATCAAAGATGTATAATGAGAGAGGTGGCAAAAGAAGATTTATTTCTCGAAATAAACTTTCATCGTCTTTAGGTAAATACCTAAAAGGGTCTAAAGTGGAAGAAATAAAATTAAATTTAGCAACCTGTTTTGGGGCAGAATGGATAAGGGGTGAGAGTCTATTAGATAAATTTAGTCAATCGTTAGCAAATCATTCAACCAAAACAGTTAATGGTGTAGGCTTTACAGAGGCGGTTAGTTATACAAAAATGAGCGGATCTCCTTCTCCTACATTTGTTAGTGGACTAGATAGGGATGTTCAATATGACCATATTAGAGACTGGAAAAACAGAAATAATTTAGATGTTACCAATAATGCTTTGGATCGATGGTTAGGAGAAACAAAAGCAATTCATTATAGTACAGAATCTATTAATTCTGGGTTGGGACCATATGGAATATCTAAAAGATTTAGTCCAAAACCAAAATCTAGAGGTATTTCTATACCTAGGTTTTTAAGGTTTAAATAAAAAATAGAAGGCGACAGTTTATGCTATTTTAACATTTATTATTATTAAATATATAGATGTTAAAATGGTATTATTTATGAATTTTACTACCTAAAAGAAAAAAGGATTATATCTTATGTTTTTTAACGTATTGAAGAACAGAATTAGGGGTTTTGGTATTTTCTCTCAGTTTAGCATCTGGTAATGGATCTAATACTACTTGTTTTACAGGTACCACACCTGCCCAAAAAGAAGAATCAAAATCTTTAGGATCATCTACTACTCCTTCAGCTTTAATCTTGGCAGAAGCGGTATCTATTGCTATTTCTATTACTAAGGTAGCATTAAGTTCTTTAGTATTTGGTTGACGAATAGAATCCCAATGATCAGGAATCATCTGATTTATAACATACTCTAAAGCTTTTATTTTTTCTTCGGTATTGTCTATTCTATTTACTTTACCAAAAATATTTATTGATCGATAATTAGCAGAATGATGAAAGGCAGATCTAGCTAATATCAATCCATCTAAATGAGTTACAGAAATACAGGCTTCACCTGCTTGTAATAAACTAAGAAACATTCGGTTTTTTAATGATCCATGTAAGTAAATTTTATCTTTATATCTACCATAAGCCATGGGTATAACAATTGCTTTACCCTCCCAAACATAACCAACATTACATAAGAATCCATCATCTAATATAGTATTAATTGTCTCAACATTATACGAAGCTCTATTAGGTCCACGCTTAACCTTGTTTAATTCCGAAATAGAATACTTTTCCATAATTTTTACTTTTTAATTATTCAAAAGTATTAATTTAGTAGATCATTAATATGATCCAGTTTAATAATAACAAATAGACCAGTTATGTTTCCTTTTAAAAGCAATATAATAATAGATCGCAACTTAAATCGAAATATATATCTTCAGATATGTGATCAAATAATTAAATTAATAAAGTCTGGTAAATTACCTCCGTCTATTAAGTTACCCGGATCCAGAAAGTTAGCAGATGATCTAAATATTCATCGCAAAACAGTAATAGCAGCGTATGAAGAACTCTTAGCGCAAAATTGGATAGAAACATTTCCATCAAAAGGTACTTATATAAGTAGTAACCTTCCTATTATTACACCAACAGACCTTAAAAATACAACGACATCCAAAAAAGTATTCTCTAAAACAGGTTTTACCTTCTACAGAAGACCACATTTGGTCAGAGATTCTATGGATAACCCTAATGAATTTATCGAAATAAATGATGGAGTACCTGATTATAGATTAACTCCAATTGATGATATTGCTAAAATTTATAGAAATATTACCAAAAAAACACAATATAGACCCCTACTAAAATATAGTTCTATCTATGGAAATCAAAGTTTAAGAGAAACTCTAGTATCTTATCTTAACGAAACCAGAGGAATTCATATTTCTGTAGAAAATATTTTAATAACAAGAGGTAGTCAGATGGGAATTTTTTTAGCCAGTCAATTACTACTTCGTCACAATAATATAATCATTACTGGTAATACCAATTATATGACAGCAGACACTACGTTTATAGATACAGGAGGAATAATAGAACGTATTTCAGTAGACCATAATGGTTTAGATGTAGGCGCTATTGAGAAAATTTGCAAAGCAAAACAAATTCAAGCCGTGTTTGTGACACCTCATCATCATTATCCAACAACAGTACCACTTTCAGCTAAAAGAAGGATGCGTCTTTTAGAATTAGCTGAAATATATAATTTTGCTATTATTGAGGATGATTATGATTATGATTTTCATTACAGTAACTCTCCAATTCTTCCTCTTGCTAGTAGTGACTATAATGGTAATGTTATATATATTGGAGGAGTTACTAAAATTATTGCTCCTGCTATGCGTATAGGTTACCTGATTGCTCCAAAAGAATTTATTGATGAGGCAGCTAACTTGAGAAGAATTGTTGATAGGCAAGGAGATACAATTTTAGAACAAGCTTTTTCTATATTTATAAAATCAGGAGATTTTAAAAGACAAAATAATAAAGTCTTAAAGATTTATAAAGCTCGGCGTGATCTATTTTGCTCCCTTTTACAGGAAAAACTTAGCGAGTATTTTGAATTTGAAACCCCAAAAGGAGGTATGGCTGTGTGGGTTAAACTAAATAAAAAATATAACTGGAATATTATAAGAACGGAAGCAAGAAAACAAAATCTCATTCTAACTGATTGGAAACGATATGACAATGATCACTCCATGCACAACGGTATTAGAATGGGTTTTACCTCATTAAATGAAGAAGAAATCCATTTGGCTATTGATAAATTACAGAATATAATGCGTTCTGTAAAAGTTTAATCTAAACAGTATTACGGATTGGTCTTAATACTATTACAACTTTCTTCTTTTCCTTTCCTGAGAAAGTAGGTTTAGTTCTCTACTAGTCTGAGTAGCTACAGATGTATTTTCTTCTGCTCTTCTTATTAAATAAGGCATCACATCTCTTACTGGTCCAAAAGGTAAATATTTAGCAACATTATATCCTTCAGAAGCTTGATTAAAACTAATATGATCGCTCATTCCAAATAATTGACCAAACCATACTCTGCGATCATTTTTTACAATATTTAATTCTTGCATCAATTCCATAGCTAAATAACTACTTTCTTCATTATGAGTTCCTATAAAAACCGAAATATCCTCTATGTTTTTTAGAATATATCTCAATGTTTTATTAAAATTATCATCTGTGTGTTTTTTGCTATCACAAATAGGGGAAAAATACCCTTTTTCTTTAGCTCTCTCTTTTTCTTTTTCCATATAGGCTCCACGAACAACCTTTACTCCAATTTTAAAACCATCCTTTTTAGCCATTTGGTGAAGACGTTGCAAATAATCTAATCTATCATGTCTATATAACTGTAAAGTATTATAGATAATAACTTTATCCTTATTGTATTTCTGCATCATTTTAGCAACTAACTCATCAGCAGCATCCTGCATCCAAGATTCTTCTCCATCAATTAATAAAGGAATACCATAATCGAATGCTTTTTTGCAAACAGTATTGAATCTATCCTCAATACGATTCCATTCTTTTTCTTCTTCTGGAGAAAGTGTTTTACCTTCTGTTTTCTTTTGCCAAATCAAAAAACGACCAAACCCAGTAGGTTTAAAAACTCCGAAGGGTAATGCTTCTTTTTGATTAGCATACTCTAAAATATCTAAAGTTTTTTGAAGCGCTCCATTAAATTGAAGCTCTTCCTCTTTTCCTTCAACAGAATAATCTAATACAGAACATACACCTTTGGTGTACATTTTATCCATTACGGGCATACAATCCCTCTCATTTACTCCTCCGCAAAAATGATCAAATACAGTAGCACGTATCAACCCTTGTACAGGTAAATGTGCTTTTAACGCAAAATTAGTAACAGCAGTACCAATACGCACCAATGGTTCATTTGAAATCATTTTAAATAAAAAGTAAGCCCTTTCTAATTCAGAATCACTTTTTAGTGCAAAAGCTATTTCCGTATTATCAAACAAATTTTGTGGTTTCATATCTGAATATTTCATGAATTCTGTAAATATAAAACTTGCTAAGTTTAATATGTTGCAAATTCTACTTAATTTCGCATTCAATAATTAATTACCACATGAAAACCATTATCTCTAAAGATTCTATTGTATATTTTGATAAAGAATGCTACACTGCTCTTAACTCGTATTTAGAAAAGGAGAATCATTCTAAAGTTTTTATTCTTGTTGATAGCAATACGCACGAATATTGTTTACCGTCATTTATGAGCAATATTAATAAAGACTATGATATAGAAATTGTAGAGATCGAAGCTGGTGAAATCCATAAAAACATAGAAACTTGTAGTGGTGTGTGGAATGTGCTTTCTGAACTTGGAGCAGATCGGAAAAGTTTACTAATTAATCTAGGAGGTGGTGTTATTACGGATCTTGGCGGTTTTGTAGCTTGCACATTTAAGAGAGGTATCAATTATATTAATGTACCTACTTCATTACTAGCTATGGTTGATGCTTCTGTAGGAGGTAAAACAGGTGTGGATTTAGGGAATTTAAAAAATATGGTTGGTGTTATTAGTGAATCTGAAATGGTTTTAATTGACACTTCTTATTTAGAAACATTACCTTTTGAACAAATGAGGAGTGGTCTTGCTGAAATGTTTAAGCATGGATTAATACAGGACAAGATATATTGGCAAAAAATGAGTGATCTTTCAAAATTTAGTACCGATGATTTGAACCAACTAATTTATGAGTCTGTGATTATCAAAAATAAAATTGTTATAGAAGATCCTACAGAACAAAATATCAGAAAATATCTCAATTTTGGTCATACATTAGGTCACGCTATCGAATCTTTTTATTTAACGAATGATGACAAACCTACATTATTACACGGTGAGGCTATTGCTATAGGTATGATTATGGAAGCATATATTTCATCAGAGTTATTATCCTTTACTAAAAAAGAGTTACAGGATATTAGTAGTATTCTATTACAAGTGTTTCCTAAAATAGATATAAATCCTAATGATTATAAAGATATTATGAATCTGCTTATCTACGATAAGAAAAATGAAAAAGGGAACATTTATTTTGTATTACTAAATACTATCGGAGAGGCAAAATACAATTGTATTGTATCAGATACATTGATTCTTAAATCCTTTGATTATTACAAATCAATGTGAGAATATTCCTATTTTCGAAAAATACAATAAAAAAAAGATAGTTAGTGTTAATCTTTACTCTTACTGCTGCCTATAAATTGATGAGATTTATTTTTAAACAACACATTAAAGGTTGTCAGACTGCCATAAATTCTAGTAATGTATTGTTGTAAATCGATTTTATCTTGATCATCAAGTTTAGAACTATTTATTTTTTGCTCCATAACTCTTATTCGATCGCGAACCATTACTATTTTATGAAAAAAAGTATCAATAGGGATTTCTTTTTCAGATAAGTTAGTGTCTTTTGGTTGCAAAATTAAATTGCCTCCTTTCCATTTATCTGCAATCGGAATAATTTCTGAAATATCGCTATATCGTTTTAATAACTCACGAAATGTTTTTTCTACTTCATAGAAACTAACACTATCTACTTCATCTTCCACACCTTCAATAACTTCAAACTCATCATCTATATTAATCGTTTCCAAACCATTTTCTATAAATGTTACCCAATACAAAGAGGAGGTTGCATTTGTTACTACTCCTAATCCGTGTTTTGGGTGTTTTATTCTAGAGCCAATTCCTAAGATCATGTTATTTTTTTATCTAAAAATAATAACAATAAAGCATATGATAAAAAATAAAATGATTATTTTTTTAAATTGTAATGGTATAAGTTGAATTCTAGGTTGTTATTATGAAAATAAAAAATACCCCACTCAAAACAAAGTTAAGTGGGGTATCCTATAATTTAAAATCAATTTAATAAAAATTACTGTTTAAATATTTTTTTAGAAACAGTTTTTTTAGATCCTGTCACTTGGACAAAATACATACCTGATGAAAGATCACTCATATCAATGGTTTGTAAAACCTTTTCGTTCATTGGCATATTCAATTCAATAATTTTTAATGATCTACCTCTAACGTTTTTTAAAGATAATTTCGAGGTTTGATCTTTTAAATTGTAAATATCCAAATGTAAGATATCTTTAACTGGGTTAGGATACGGTACAATACTAACAATATCTATATTATTAAATGCATCTTTAGCACTTAAAGGAGGTAATCCTGTGGAAGTACTAGTACCACAATCTTCTAAATATTTCCATTGTCTGTAACTTGTCATCTCAAAAAGTTTACCATAATAAGTTACTTTATTTCCAGTATTATAATATACACCAGAAGACCATTCGCTTACTCCATCACAAGGATCTTTAGATACTTCACAATCCTCTATATGTAACCATCCATTATTTGTCATTTCAAATAATCTACCATAATATATCACTCTATTACCCGTGTAATATGTTACACTAGAAGTCCACTCACTTACACCTTTACAAGGGTTTCCTCCTACAGAACAAGATGCAGTAGTTGTATACGTTTGCTTATCGCAATCAGTGGTAAATGAATCAATAGTATTATTTGATGGGTCTTTTAAATTCCATTTTCTACCTACATAAGTATTGATAACCATACTTTTTCCGGAACTTATCAGAACCTTCCATCCATTTTCATCATATTCTAATACACAATTTGAATTATTAACAAAAGTAACAGATATTTTATCTTCTTTTACACAGCCACCATTGCAAGATACAGAAGTAGTATAGTTTTTTTTCTCACAAACTACTTTAAAAGAGTCAATTACTTTGTCCGATGGATCTTTTAATACCCAATTAGTACCAATATCAGTATTCATATTAACACTCTTACCTGAGTCTAATGTATATGAATAACTTCCTTCAATATATTTTAAAGTACAATCAGATTTATTTTCAAAGGTTACTGATACACGATCTCCAGTAGTACAATTATCACCACCACTACAAGATGATACACAATATGAAAAATTGATATAATTTTTCATCACATTTCTCGGTTGTTCTCCAAATCCCTTATAAAAATTAATCCCAACATTTGTAAGATGACAATAACTCATTATAGTACCTCCTCCAGAAGGCATTCCAGGATTATAACATCCTCCTTTTGTACTAGAGCACCCATCAATTGCTGTATTATTACCATTCCAAACACAATCATGCGTATGATGAGATCCGAAATTATGTCCTAATTCATGAGCTATTACTCCTACTGTCCATGAATAGGTAGGAACTGTACTATAATTCCTCTTTATTCCTGAAACCCCATATTTATTTGATCCACAAAGTGCTCTTACCCAAGCTACCCCTCCAGAAAAATTATAGGTTACAAAATGCCAGCAATACGATGGTTGAAGCACTAACATAACA
>CAVYIL010000016.1:0-12251 GCA_963768325.1 uncultured Flavobacteriaceae bacterium
AGTAAGTAAAACAAATATATCTTTGGGATTTAAAAAGCCGTGGCATCCAGAAATGAATCGATTTTTGGCGATGAGCGGCAACTTGTTTATTAGAGCAATTGCCCTTAATACTACTATTGTTCTTGCTGTACGAGAAGCTGCTATGCTAGGAGCTAAATATGTTGCGGCACATACTATTGCTATTCAGTTGTGGTTGTTTTCTTCTTTTTTTATTGACGGTTATGGTAGTACAGGTAATATTTTAGGAGGAATGTTAATTGGTGCTAAGGATTATAAAAATTTAGTGAAAATGGCTAAACGGGTAGCTACCATAGGTGTGCTTATTGCTTTTTTACTAGGAGGTATTGCTCTTATAAACACTAATAATTTGGGTTTGCTATTTTCTAAAGATAAAGATGTTTTATTAATCTTTAATGGTTTTTTCTATTTGGTGGTGATTTGTCTTCCTGTAAATGCAATTGCTTTTATAGGGGATGGTCTTTTTAAAGGGATGGGAGAAATGAGATATTTGAGAAATATATTCCTTTTTTCAACTTTTTTTGGGTTTATTCCTACTTTAATTTTATCTCATTATTTAGACTGGCAATTACACGGTATTTGGATAGCAATAACTATCTGGATGATGTTGCGTGGTTTGACTTTGTTTATAAAGTTTAAACGAAAATATATTCCTTTAGCTTCCTAAAGAATAAATAATTATTTTTATGTAAAAGTAATTATTATGACAACTTCACGACCTAACGGAAGTCTTTATGTGCATACTGAAAACAATATTGCTATCATAGAATTTGGTCATCCTGCTAGTAACTCTTTTTCCTCTGAGTTATTAGACCGATTGGTCAAGGCTTTTAATCAATTATCAGAGGAAGATGAAGTACACGTTATCATACTAAAGTCAGAAGGTGACCATGTTTTTTGCGCAGGAGCTTCTTTTGATGAGTTAATTTCGATTAAAACTTTAGAGGAAGGAAAAAAATTCTTTTCTGGTTTAGCTAATGTTATTAATGCTATGCGTACGTGTAAAAAAATAATCATCGGTAGAGTTCAGGGCAAAGCTATTGGTGGTGGAGTGGGATTAATATCATCGTGTGATTATTGTTTGGCAACAGAGACTTCTTCTATTAAGCTAAGTGAATTAACTATGGGAATCGGACCATTTGTAATCGAGCCTTCTGTATCCCGAAAAATGGGTTTATCTGCCTTTTCTGAGTTAGCTCTTGATGTTTCTCAATGGAAAAATGCGTATTGGGCAAAAGAACACGGGTTATACTCACGAATATTTGAATCAATTTCGGAATTGGATAAAGAAATTGAGCTATTTGCTAAGAATTTGACTCGTTATGATGTACAAGCAACAATAAAAATGAAAAAGATGTTTTGGCAAGGAACAGATCACTGGGAACAGCTCTTACTAGAGCGTGCTGAAATATCTGGAGAACTAGTTCTTTCTGATTTCACAAAACAAGCTTTGGTTAAATATAAAAAATAAATAATATCGGTTTTATTTTACATGAAATATCATTAAAATTAGAGGAGAATCTTCGTTAACTTTGCAGAAAGCATTGAATTATAGATATGAGTAAAATAAGAATTACTAAACTATTTTCATTTGAAATGGGACATGCTCTTTATGGTTATGATGGTAAGTGTAAAAATGTACACGGTCATAGCTACAAACTAAGCGTTACGGTTATTGGGACTCCAATTACCGATGAGTCTCACGTAAAATCAGGTATGGTTATTGATTTTGGAGATTTAAAGAAAATTGTTAAAGAAGAAATAGAGGAGGTTTTTGATCATTCTACGGTATTTAATAAAAATACGCCTCATATAGAGTTGGCAAGAGAACTTAGTGAAAGGGGACATTCTATAATCCTATTAGATTATCAACCAACTAGTGAAAACATGGTTGTTGATTTTGCTAAAAAGATTAAAGCTCGTTTACCTAAAGAAATAATGCTGTATTCTTTAAGGCTTCAGGAAACAGAAACTTCTTTTGCAGAATGGTACGCCAACGACAATTAAACACTTGTATCTATTGTGCTATTTTTTTAGAATTAAACTAAATATTTCGTGTTAATGAAAATCAAACACCCCGTTTTCGAGAGAATTATTTAATATATTTACCCAATAATTTTATATTATGAACCTTCCTGAAGGTAAGAAAATCTATTTTGCTAGCGATAATCATTTAGGGGCTCCGACACCTGAAAAAAGTTTTCCTCGTGAACAGAAATTTATTAGGTGGTTAGATGTGGTAAAAAAAGATGCTGCCGCTATTTTTTTGTTGGGTGATCTTTTTGATTTTTGGTTTGAATACAAAACTGTGGTTCCAAAAGGTTTTACTAGGACATTAGGAAAACTTGCTGAAATAACTGATTCAGGAATTCCCGTTTATTATTTTGTTGGTAATCACGATTTATGGATGGATGGTTACTTTGAAGAAGAGCTCAATATTCCAGTATATCATAGCCCAAAGGAGTTTACGTTTAATGACTCCACTTTTTTTATAGGTCATGGCGATGGATTAGGACCAGATGATAAGGGATACAAACGAATGAAGAAAGTGTTTACCAGTTCTATATCCAAATGGTTTTATAGATGGTTACATCCTGATATTGGTGTGAGGTTGGCGCAATATCTTTCTGTTAAGAACAAGTTGATTTCTGGCGATGAAGATGTAACGTATCTAGGGGAGGATAATGAGTGGTTGGTTCGATATTGTAAACGAAAATTAGAATCCAAACATCGCGATTATTTTATTTTTGGTCATAGGCACCTTCCTATGGAAATCGATCTTAATGGTGTGTCTAAATATACTAATTTGGGGGATTGGATTACTTATTATACGTTTGCCGTTTTTGACGGTAATGACTTAAGACTAAAAACCTTTACAGAAATTTAATTTTTTTGAAAATTTTGGCAGCAATGCTTCTTTTGAAAACTATAATTTTGTTATAAAAAAAGCTGTGCTCTTTCTTCATTTGTTATTTTTGTAAAAATTTTAATAGAAACAGTCTGTTTTTATGTGGTTTTTTAATTGTTTAATCTTAATCATGGCGTATTACTTAGCCATTATGTTATAATTGTAATGTCAAAATTTCATAAACTTTCAATAAAAAATATAATTCGAGAAACTCCCAAAGCTGTTTCTATAGAGTTTGATGTTCCTGCTAAGTTAAAAGGTATTTATTCATTTTTTCCAGGTCAATATATTACCTTAAAAACTAATGTTAATGGAAAAGAAGTTCGAAGAGCTTATTCTATTTGTAGCTCTCCTAAAAGTGGTGTTTTAAAGGTAGTGGTGAAGGAGATAGAAAACGGAACTTTCTCTGTTTATGCTAACTCGGCATTAAAAATTGGGGACATAATTGAGGTTAACCAGCCCGAAGGCTCCTTTGTTCTTAGGAATGAGAATAGTTCTAATAAAACATTTGTGGCTTTTGCTGCTGGAAGTGGTATTACTCCAATTATGAGCATGATTAAATCTGTGCTTCAAGATGGGGCTAATAGTAGGTTTCTCTTAGTTTATGGGAATAAAACACCTGAGGATGTTATTTTTTTAAAAGAACTTTCTGATTTGAAAATCGAATATCCAGATCGCTTTTTTATAGAATATATATATAGTAGGGTACAGGAAAAAGATTGCCTTTTTGGTAGGATTGAGGAGTCTACTGTTAACTATATTGTCAAAAATAAGTATAAAAATCATTCTTTTGAAACTTTTTTTCTTTGTGGTCCTGAAGTTATGATTGACACTGTTAGTGAAGTGTTAATTAAAAATGATTTTAATAAAAATAAGATTCATTTCGAGCTGTTTACTAACAGTTCTAAAGTGATTGAAATGGATGCTAATATAGATGGCAAAAGTAATATTACAATATTAGTTGATGATGAAGAGTCTTCTTTTATAATGGATCAAAAAAAGACTATTCTTGATGCTGCTTTAACTGAGGATATTGATGTTCCTTATTCTTGTCAAGGAGGAGTGTGTAGCTCTTGTATTTGTAGGATTCTTGAAGGTAGTGCTATTATGAAACAGAATAGTATCCTAACAGATAGTGAGCTTGCTGAGGGATTGATACTTGCTTGTCAGGCTCACCCAACTAGTTCTTCTATTAAAATTGATTTTGATGATGTTTAATTTTTAACAAAAAACTTGTGTTTTAATTTACAAAACATGGAGATTATAGTTTATTTACGGCGTCTAATACGGTTTGTGGTTTAATCGTTCTCATTACTTTTTCGTAACCTTCTGGGACTTTATTTCCATAGATTGAAGTAGGTATTTGGTTATATTTTTCAAGGTTAGGTAATATGGCTCTTTCCATTGGTTGCCCAAATGGCATAAAACCTGCAAATGGATGTGTCACGCCCCATAATGTTATTGTAGGTACTCCAAACATAGCTGCCAAATGTGCATTTCCACTATCCATTGACAACATTCCATCTAAGTTACTTATTAATTTTAGTTCTTCTTGAAATGATAGTTTACCTACTGTATTGATCACGTTTTTATATTTACTTTCTATATTGTTTAGTGTATCACTTTCTTTTTTTCCACCTCCAAAAAGAAAGAGTTCAAATCGATCTTCTTTATTTAATTTCTCTATTACTTTAATCAATAAATCTAAAGGGTATGTTTTGCTTTTATATTGTGCAAACGGAGCTATCCCTAACCATTTTTTTGTGGATTTTTGAGTTAATGAGAGGATTTCTGGAGACAACGTAAGTTTTTTAGGAAACTCATGGTTTTTAAGGTCTATAAAATATCCTAATTTTTCAAATACATCTGCGTATCGCTGATGTGTGGTTTTTAGTTGCTTCAGTTTTTTGTTAACAGTCTTGGTTAAGGCTTTTTTCTCTACTCTCCCCTTGTCAATTTGTTTTACATTAATTTTATCTAAAGAAAAACATATTTTTAATACATTAGATCTCAATACATTGTGTAGATCAGCTACTGCGTCTATTTTTAGTTTTCGTATTTCTCTGTATAATCTATACAGTCCTAAAACACCTTTATGCCGACCGTCTGTGTCAATATGATAAACATTAAGGTTCTCAATTCCGTCAAAAATTGGTTCAAAAAATTTTCTTGTAAGAATCGTAAGTTTTACTTTGGGATATTTGGTTCTAAATATTCTCAAAACAGGAACAACCATTGCTACATCTCCCATTGCAGAAAGTCTAATTACCAATATATGCGCTTCCTCTTCTCTAGTAAAAGAATTTTTATTTTTCGCCACGAAGTACGGGGTTTAATTCATCGTCATTATACATTTTCATTTGCTTGTATACTTTCATATACTTGTCTCCATTTTCTATGTCTGATAATAATGTGTCAATTGCGGTAGAAAGATCAATTCTCTGTTCTAGTAATATATCCAATTTTTTTTGACAAGCTGACCTATGGGATTCTGTTGCGTCATAACGAATTGTTTCTTGATACATATGATATATTTTCAGGGCTAAAATGGATAATCGATCTATTCCCCAAGCTGGACTTTCTGTATTTATGGTTGCGTTTGGACTTGCTTTTTTATCTTTATATAGCTCTAAAAAATAGCTATCAATGTATTCGACCATATCTGTACGATCCTGATTAGATGCGTCTATTTGTCTTTTTAATTTTAATGCTGCTACTGGATCTATTTTTGGGTCGCGTATTATATCCTCGTAATGCCATTGTACTGTATCTATCCAACATTTACGATATAATAAATGTTCTATGGCTTCCGTTTTACTGTCGTATGGGTTGTAAAATTGTTGGTTTACATTATCTACGATATGATATTTTTCTATTACTTCTTTAAAAATTTTATTTGCTTTTTCTGTAAACATTTCTTTAATTTTTTTCTAAAATGTGTAAATATTCTATTGTTTCTGATGCTTTGTGATTTCTGTTCTTCGTTTTGTCGGCTTTAAATCTTTTGTATTCTGTTGTTACAAGATCATATTTGCCATAACGTTGTAATATTCGACGAATTTCATTTTCTGGCATTAGACCTTCATTATTGTAGCTAACAAAAATATAATTAAATCTTGCAGCTGCAATTAATTCTTCGAAAACTATAGCAACTTTGTTCTTTTTACAATAATTAGATCTTTCGTATTTTCGTAGCCCTGTTTTGCCTGATGGTATAAACGAATCATATTTTGCAATCGTATTTAGGATATGATAATTTGCTCCATATTGTCTTGCATTATAGGGAGGGTCTAGATATAGTATGTCTCCTTCTATCTTTTTAATAAGATCATTACTGTTTTGATTGAATACTTGATGGGGGTTTTTGGTAGTCAAAAATTTAGCTGGTAAAATTTGTATGTCTTTTTGTGCAGTCTTCTTTATTTCTTTTAAATAAGCCCCATAGATCGATGCTGTGTTGGCTACTTTGTCTGCGGCTTCTAGCAATGAGGCTAAAAGAAAGTAATAGGTGTTGGCGTTAATCTTTCCAGATATTTTCCACTTGTTTATTAGAGTTCTAATTGAATCTATTTTTTGTCCGTTTGCACAGCTAAAATATTTTCGCTGAGTTCCTCCTCCATAACAGTAATTTTTATATACAAACCCCTCTACTCCTTTTGCTTGATTTAATTGATTTATATGTTCTAAAAAGTTTAAATTTTGGTAATTTCCAATGTAATTTCTATTAAGCACATAACTATAATATTCTAAATCATTGGCTATAACTTTTTTTGCTAATGGCTTAAAACTACGTCCTACGATTCCTGTTCCTGCAAAAAGATCACAAAAAACTTGGTTGCTCAGATCATTTCCTACTACATTCTTAACGGAGGTTTTTATAAAATCTGAAAGTCTGTGTTTTGAACCTATATAATTCATTTATAATATGGAAGGTTAAAACTATATCCTATTTTGCTTTAGGGTTAATCTTTTGTTTTACCTTAATAGTTTTTACAAAAAATAATATCATTTTATCAAATATAGCAACATACTTTTAAAAAAAACAGTGTTCTATTGTATTTATTAATCGTTAGGTAAATTAGTTTGTATACAATCTCTACATAGCATATCTGGCGCACTTATGATGGAAATATTTTATTACTTGGAGTTTGTTAGCTTTCCTTTTATTCATAAAATCGCTGATGTTTTCTTTGAGTTGTTTTTTGTCGATAGCTCTTTTTTTTCAATAATATTAGTTTTTAAATCTTGGTTTACATATTCCTGCGGGTTGAGTTCAGGAGAATAGGGGGAATAAAAAACACTTCCATTTTTTCTTTATTTTCTTCTAACCACTTATTGAGTTTTTTGGTTTTATGAGATGGATGGTTATCTGTAATGAAAAATATTTTTTTCTTACTATGTTTCATCATTTGCTGTAGAAATGTTTTAAAAACTTCACTATTAAAACCTGCTTCCATAAGCATAAACTGTAAATGTCCCTTATTGCTAATAGCAGAACCATATTAACCGTAAAACGTTTTCCTGTAGCCATTATGGTAGGGGTTTGTCCTTTGGGAGCATAAGACTTTCCTGCTTGATGAGTGTTTCTACAACCTGTTTCATCTCCAAAATAAATGGTTACTTTTTCCTTAGAAGCTCTTTCTTTTATAACTGGATATTATTCTTTTAACCATTTTTGAACTTGTTCTGGCTTTTGTTCGAATGCTTTTTTATAGGCTTTTTAGGAGTATATCCCCAACTCTTAAGGTATCGACCAACTTGCCAACGAGACAGTTCTATTGACTAAAAAAACAAACTAATTTATGCTGTTATTAATATTGTCAAAAAAGGCATGAGTATTCCAATGGCTAAAGGTTTTAAAATTTTCATTGTTTAATTTATAAGGGATTTTTCCTTTTCATTTATAAAAATCAATAAATGATAAGTTGGTTAAGTATAACTATAGGGTAGGGACTTTTATAGGTGCTGTTTGTTTATTTTAATCAGAAGCCCCAAGCCCTATAGTTCTAGATTGATTACGGTATAATATAAATCGATTATTACTTTATTTATAATTCAAGTAGGAGAAAGTCTCTGTAAGTTTAGAAAAAATCAATGGATAGTTGATAGATAACTAACATATTGTATTCTTAACAAAGTGAATTATCACTAGAAATATTGAAGAAATTAGCAGACCTCTATTAGACTTTAAAAAAAATATAGATAAATGCTCTGCTCAAAAGTTATTTATTTTTTTCTTATCCTTTATATTTGCCTATGTTATTTTTAGAAATATTAGGGCTAACGCATATTAAAAACTATCTTACTACAAGTGTCGATAGGGGGAGAATACCACATGCACAACTTTTTGTTGGAGCCAATGGTAGTGGAACTTTGCCTATGGCTATTGCATATGCACAATATATCTTATGTCAAAATCAAAATGGAGAAAATACTGGTGGGATTCATGCATGTAATCTAAAATTTAATCACCTTGCACATCCTGATCTTCATTTTGCTTATCCTGTAGCAACAAACGACAAGATAAAAAAAAAACCAACCTCTGATATGTTTGCTGAGGAGTGGAGGGGTTTTGTAAAAAACAATCCTTATGGAAGTATTTTTGACTGGTATCTATCCCTAGGTATTGAGAATAAACAGGGACAGATTGGAGTAGATGAAGCTTTAGATGTTGTAAAAAAGCTATCTTTAAAAAGTTATGAAGGAGGCTATAAAGTTATGCTTATCTGGATGGTTGATAAAATGAATGTTTCAGCATCTAATAAGTTGCTGAAATTAATTGAGGAGCCTCCAGAAAAAACTGTTTTTATACTCATTACGGATAATGAAGAACAATTATTGCAAACAATACGATCTAGGTGTCAAGTGCTTCATTTTCCTCCTTTAGGTGAATTAGTTATTAAAGATGCTATTCAAAAATCCGAAAACTTAACCGAAAGTGAAGCTCTTAAAATTGCGCATCAAGCAAATGGAGATTATAGTAAAGCTTTGCATTTACTACATCACGATGGAGGAGAAGATCAATTCGAGGATTGGTTTATACAATGGGTACGAACAGCTTTTAGAGCCAAGGGAAATAAATCAGCTGTTATTAGTTTGATTAATTGGAGTGAGTCTATTGCTGGTTCTGGTAGAGAAACTCAAAAAAAATTCCTGAAATATTGTATCGATTTTTTTAGACAAGCTTTGTTATATAATTATGGTGTCGAAAAATTAGTTTTTTTAGAGCCAAAAACCGACGGGTTTAAATTGGCTAATTTTGCTCCTTTTATTCACGGTGAGAATATAATGGACATATGTAATGAACTTCAAAATGCTATATATCATATCGAAAGAAATGGTAATGCTAAAATTATTTTAACGGATTTGTCTATTAAACTTACTCGATTACTTCATAAAAAAACTAACTAAAAATTGTAACCAAATATCATTATCAAAATGGATAATTTAATGTCTCATATAGTTCCAATAACCATATTATTATTTTTACTTATAACTTTCTTACAATCTGGTTTTGATAAAGCTGCTGACTGGAAGGGAAATGTCGGATGGCTAAAAGAACACTTTTCAGCTACTTTTATGGCTAAGGTCATACCTCTTTCGTTGTTCATTATCTTGTTAATCGAAATTATAACTTCTTTTTTTTGTGCTACGGGTATCTATTTTTTAATCGCGGACAATTCCACTTACTATGCTACTGGTGGTATGTTTTTGGGATGTATTACACTTTTAATGCTGTTGTTTGGTCAACGAGTTGCTAAGGATTATGCGGGAGCACTTACTATAACCTGTTATTTTATGGTTTCTGTTTTTGGATTATATGTTATTACATCTTAGAAAACAGTATAGAGAGCTGTGTACGCCTTTTAATATAAACACCTGAAGGGTTTTTATTGTTGTCAACAAGAAAGGTGTGTTGATTAATAAAATGTTTGACTTAAAGTAAAAATTGTACCAGAGTAATAAACAGTACGTGTATATATAATTAACAATCACAAATCTTATTGTTACTTTTAACCCATCATGGAAGCATCTTACAACAAAAAAGAAAAACTTAAAAGCAAAAAAGAGATAGAGCTACTTTTTTCTGATGGAAAATCGATATCTAAACACCCTATCAGGCTTGTTTATAGAAAAATATTAAAGACAGAAAGTAAAAGCACTATAAAAACAGGAGTCTCCGTTAGTAAACGAAATTTTAAAAAAGCAGTCGATAGAAATCGTATAAAACGCTTGCTTCGGGAAGTTTATAGAAAAAATAAGTATATTGTACCCAAGGATACCGCTTACCATCTTGTTTTTTTGTTTATATATACTGGTAGAGAAATGCCAGATTATTTAGTAATAGAAAATAAAATAACAGAAATATTACAAAAATTCGTTATTCAAGAAGATATATTAAAGCGAGATTAATGAATTGAATTTAGCTATGGATCGTTTGTAAAAAGCAAAAACATGAAAAAAAGAATTATATACCCAATAGCCGTATTAATACTACTACTATCAACAGTAAGTTTTAAATCAGATTTTTTTGAAATTGCTAAACAGATAGAGATTTTCACTACTATGTTTAAAGAGTTAAATATAAATTATGTAGATGAAACAAATCCCGCTGAATTAATGGATACGGCAATAAAAGCGATGCTAGATGACCTTGATCCTTATACAATATATTGGAATGAGCAAGACGTAGAAGCTTCTAAAATAAGAAATACGGGAGAATATACTGGTATCGGAGCATCTATAAAAGCTTTAGAAGACAAAATAGTAATTATAGAAACTTATAAAAATTATCCTGCCGATAAAGCTGGGCTAAAAGCAGGTGATGAAATTATTCAAATAGGTAAAGATATAAAAGTAGCTGATTATAAAGAAGATGCTGGAGAACTACTGAAAGGAGCAAGTGGTACTAAAGTAGAAATCACGTATACAAGACAAGGAAAAACATATACAACTGTTCTTACTAGAGAAGAAATTGAAGTAAAAGCGGTTCCTTTTTATACTTTGCTGAATGATAACACAGCCTATATTGTATTATCCAAATTTAATGAGAAAGCTTCTAAGGAAACGATAGATGCGCTTAAGGATCTTAAAACACAAGGAGCCGATAAGGTTATACTCGATTTGAGAGGTAATCCTGGGGGATTATTAAACGAAGCTGTTAACGTTACAAATATTTTTGTCCCAAAAGGAGAACTTATCACAACAACTAAGTCATCTGTAAAAAAATACAACAAAGAATATTTCACTAACAATCAACCAATAGATACCGAAATCCCTTTGGTGGTTCTTGTAAACGGAAGAAGTGCTTCTGCAAGTGAAATTGTAGCTGGTAGTATTCAGGATTTAGATAGAGGAGTAGTAATAGGTGCCAGAAGTTTTGGAAAAGGTTTAGTACAAAGACCCAAAAAATTAACCTACGGAACACAAGTTAAAATTACTATTTCTAGATATTATACACCAAGTGGAAGATGTATACAGGCTTTAGATTATTGGAATCGTGATAAAGATAATAAGGCTGTAAGAGTCGAAGAAAAAGATTTTAAATCATTTAAAACAAAAAATGGAAGAACAGTATATGATGGAGGGGGGATTCAGCCAGATATTGAAGTTGAAACATCTAATTATAGCAACATAACTACTGCTTTATTGAAATCGGATGCCATATTTTATTATGGAACTAAATATTTCTATTCTCATAAACTAAAAGATCCAAAAGACTTCAAGTTCACAGAAAGTGATTTTGAAGATTTTAAAACATTTATCAAACAAAGTGATTTTGATTTTGAAACAGAAACAGAGGTTTCCTTAGAAAAGGCATTTAAAACAGCCAAAAAAGAAAAAATAGATCAAGATATTTCAGAGAGTTATAATGCACTGCTAGAATCTATTAAAGTGTTTAAAGACAAAGAACTCGATAAACATAAAAATGAAATTATCGCCTTACTTACTGATGAAATTATTAAACGTTATTTTTACAGAGAAGGGTTATATAAATATTATGTAACTCATAATCCTGAAGTGGCTAAAAGCAAAGAAATTCTTAATAATAAAAATAAATATTTAAAAATATTACAGTAATAGAGATGTCTCTGTAAATGATTAGAAGAAGTGATTTAAACTTTTTCAATTCGCTATAAAAACGTTCTTTTTTACTAAATTTTCGTCTTTTTATTACCTCGTAGTACTGCTATGAAGTGCAAAAAAACAGGCTCACATAAAAAAGTTGGGGATTAGGCAAAAAGTTTTTCCATTCTAAAGAGAAAAAATTTCACATCAACTACCCCTCTTAGGTTTGCTCTAAAATTTTTAATCATTGCCGTAA
>CAVYIL010000017.1:0-4857 GCA_963768325.1 uncultured Flavobacteriaceae bacterium
AGTTATAAATTAGAATATTGTACTTTGTGGCTTTAAAAATAATATTTTCTAGTTATGGCCAGAACTCCTTCTAATATGCTACCTCTTGGTACTATTGCTCCTGATTTTAATCTTATTGACGTAACCTCTAATAATCATCTTACTCTAAAGGATATACAAGGAGAAAAAGGCACTGTAATCTTTTTTATTTGTAACCACTGTCCATTTGTTATTCATATAAATGAGGAAATTGTTCGTATAGCTAATGATTATAGAGTACAAGGATTCGGTTTTGTAGCTATAAGCAGTAACGACATAATAAATTACCCACAAGACGCTCCAGAATTCATGTCAAAAGTAGCTGATAAAAATAACTATCCATTTGCTTATCTATATGACGATACTCAAGAAATAGCCAAAGCATACGATGCAGCATGCACACCGGATATTTATCTATTTGACTCTGAATTAAAACTTATTTATCGAGGGCAACTTGACGACTCGAGACCAGGAAACGGAATACCTATAAATGGGCGTGACTTAAGAAATGCTTTAGACTCAGTACTTCGTAATTCAAAAGTTTCTGAAATCCAAAAACCAAGTATTGGCTGTAATATTAAATGGAAAGAATAATCGATTGCCTAACACATATTTCCATATCTAAAACATAAAAAGTGCTTTATAAACAAAAATGTATAATAAGACTAGCTGGCTACAATTCAGAATTTGTTAGCTATGATTTTTAAATGAGCCAAATGGTGATTTCCGTGCCAAGAATAGATACCTATGTTCTCCTTTAAAGTAATTACTTTATTATCATCTGGATGGATGAATACTTTTTCCAAATCATCCATAGACAAACCTTTTAATAAATATACCCATTTAGCATGCAAAGCTTTTATATAATTTAATGATAAATGAATTGGAGCTATTTTAGTATCAAAAAGATCTGCCCATCTATCCTCATAATACGTTTTTACAACAGGTTTATCCTCTGTAAGCGCCCATTTAAAACGGATATAGCTATTCTGATGACTATCTGCTATATGATGAACAACTTGCCTTGCCGTCCACCCTCCTTCTCTATATGAAGTTTCTAGTTGAAGTTCACTAAACTTTGACACTTGATATAAAATTTTAACAGGTAATTCCTCTATCTCAGAAATCCAATAATCTACGTGATTTGGGGTTATAATTTCTGGACATTTAAATTTTCCAATGGGGTACTTTAGGTTCATTTTAATAAAATTATTCTAGTTTAAAATAAAGAAACTCAGTTAGTGAAGAAATATCTATTAAAGTAAGCCCATTCTCTGTAATACTCTCTATTTTATACCTATATATTCTATCATCCTTAGGAAAGAAACACACCAAAACACCTTCTTCCATCCTTGTTTTCAACCGATTAGCAAACTTACCGTTATAAAAATTAAATCGTATTGTTCCATTAAAAATTATATAATCCTCTGAATTATCTACAAAAACCCATTTTCCTTGCAGTTTTTCATATACTTCTTTATTATAATACTTGTTATCTAAAAGAAACTTTATCTTCTCTACATAAGCAAAGAATTTATCCTCTGGCTGGATTTCTTTTAATGGTTCTCCTATTTTTTCTGTTTTTATTTGAGTTCCATTATCATAGTAGTATTTTGATTCATAATTAGTAGAGGTTCTAGAGTAATCCATTACCCTATTTCCATTAGCATCTTTAGATTCAAAATATGAGCGTTGTTGATAATTAACATAAATTAACTGGTCATTCCATAAATAATAAGTAGTAACCACATCTGCAGTAGGTTTACCTATTTTTTTAACTATTTTTTTTAAACGTTCATGCTCGTAATAACCTTCCAATTGAGATCCATGATCCTCCATTTTATCAAGAAATTCTTCTGGATCAAGATAAAAAGTTTCAAACTTGATATAATTATCTATAACTTCGATTTGATCTTTAATAATACTTAATTTTTCATCTTCTTTTCCTTGTCCCCAAGAAACTGAGACAAGAAAAAACATATAAATAATGACTAGGGTAGGTTTCATATTCATGTCTAAAACTTTTCTTGTTATAATATATAACAAGAAATAGGCAAATTATTATAGGGCAATAACTATTATATTATTAACAACTCACTTTTTATATTGAATATAATGATTTTGAGTTAGATATACACCTGAATTAATATACAATTTAGTATGTATGCATACTAAATTGTATATTAATGTAATAAATTGTATATTTTTTATAGAATAAAAAACTAATTTCTACCCAAAACACAAAGTTAAATTATTTTACATCTACTAATTCTACATCGAATACCAAAGTTGCGTTAGGGGGAATTACACCACCTGCACCTCTTTCTCCGTATCCTAATACTGGCGGAATAACAAAACGTGCCTTATCCCCTACTTTTAACAATGCTATACCTTCATCCCAACCAGAAATTACATGTCCCATTCCTAATGGAAAATCGATTGGTTCATTTCTTTTATAAGAAGAATCAAAAACGGTTCCATCTGGTAAGCTTCCTTTGTAATGAACAGAAACTGTTTTGCCTTTTTCGGCTTTAATTCCATCACCATTTTGAACCATTTTATATCTTAATCCACTTTCCGTTTTATCAAACCCGTTAGCGAGCTCCTCTAACAATTGTTCTGCTTTCTTATTTGCCGCTGCTTCTCGCTCTGCTTTAGCTCCATTAAACTGTCTAAAAGTTTCTACTGCATTGAATTTTTCTGCATCAACACCAACTCTAAGAATCTCTACCTCGTTAATTACGTCTCCTTGTTGGATAGCATTAACAATATCTATACCTTCAACAACTTTACCAAATACAGTGTGTTTTCCATCTAACCAAGAAGTTTCTGTATGCGTTATAAAGAACTGACTTCCATTGGTGCCAGGACCAGCATTAGCCATTGACAATATTCCTGGAGCATCGTGTTTTAAATCTGAATGAATTTCATCATCAAACTGATAACCTGGACCTCCAGTACCTGTTCCTTGTGGATCCCCTCCCTGAATCATAAAATCAGCAATTACTCTATGAAATTTTAACCCATTATAGTATGGCTTTCCCTGAGGAATAGCCTGATTCTCTAAATTACCTTCTGCTAATCCTACAAAATTACCAACCGTGCCTGGTGTTTTTTTATATTCTAGATTAATAAGTATACTTCCTTTTGTTGTGTTAAATTTCGCGTATAATCCTTCTTGCATAACAATCTATTTTTTATTAAAGCTTATATGTTTTTAGAATAGCAAAGATAACCAATTGCTAATAGTTAACCTTACAAAAACAAATAACAGTATACATTATGAAGATATTATCTTTAGTATCATAACTATCCGAAAGTTAGATTTTCAAAACATCATTAGAAACTCGTATTTTAGTTTCTTAAAATTTAATTATACTTTATAGAACTCTTCAAGCGTTGGAATAAATGGTTTTAAAAAAAGATTCAGCTACTGCATTATCCCAACAGGTTCTCCCCTTTACTCTTCCTTTCATATTTTTAAATTTGGAAATCGTGATGTGCTACGCAGTTCTACTCATACTTTGTGTTATTTTTCTATTGAAATAAAAAAGATCAGCCATTTTATTAAAAGCATATTGTACTCCTCTGTCGGAATGAAATATGAATTCCTCAGTGATAGTTCTTGTTTTACAAGCATTGATCCAAGCCTTTTTAATGGTATTATTGTAGTCATAACAAAGGTAGACACTCCACTAATAATCATTGTTTCTTTATAGTACAAACTGTAATAGTATTCAATACCATAGACAATACCTACCTTGAACACAACGTCCCACATCACAATATTCAATTTCAGACGAAATTATAAGACAACAACTATTCCCTGTTTCTGAACACCTATAATTACTATTTATCCCTAACTCTTTCTGTCTTTTCTTTGAAATTATCTTTACCCCGTTTAAGCCTAATATACTACTCAACATAATTTCAGTTTTACAAATTTTATAACACCCTAAAAATAAAATTCTTACCTAACATACAATTATGCTATAACCACAAAATAAAAAAAAATATAAAGTAACACAACCTATAAAAATCTTTTTTACAAACAAAACGCTCCTTTAATCATAAATTTATGTTAAAACAATGTACTATGTTTTACATAATACCTTTTTAACCATATTTTTGTATAAAAAACTATTATATACTTTTTAAAAATACTCCTAAGTAACTCTAAAAGACTATAACAATTAAGCACTTTGGAGCTTTCACTAAATATATAATACCAATAATATTATTGACAACAAATAATGAAAACACACTTTAAAAAACAACTTATAATGTAACTATTCAGCCGTTTTTGTTAAATATCTCTAAGGATATGGCGTAAAAATCTTTATTTTATTGATTATTTATAACCAAACCCCTGATTTTAGTGTCTTTATTTTATTTTAAAGTTTACAAATTGCTAACTAAAGTAAAAATACAGTTTTTAACACGTTGAAAATAAATAAATTAACTATATGAATAGTTACCTTATAATACATGCGTAACTAAAATTTCATCAATCAAAATCAATCAAAAAATGAACAGTATAATTAACAAAAAAAAGTAGCTTTATGAAGATCGAAAACACAAAAGCTCAAATGAGAAAAGGAGTCTTAGAGTTCTGTATCCTATCAATTCTAAAGGATAAAGATGCTTATGTAGCAGAAATTCTAGATACCCTTAAAAACGCAAAAATGTTAGTAGTAGAAGGTACTATATACCCTTTACTTACTAGATTAAAAAACGCAGAATTACTCAGTTATCGATGGGAAGAATCAACTTCTGGTCCACCACGTAAATATTATGGACTTACAGAAACCGGAAAATTAGTTTTAGAGGAACTAAATA
>CAVYIL010000018.1:0-5227 GCA_963768325.1 uncultured Flavobacteriaceae bacterium
AGAAGCTAAAGCGAGATGCACTAAAGTGCATAGTTTTAACTAATTCTGAGACCAATAAAATACAGGTGGGAGGAAATAGAAAAAGAGAATCAAGCAATCAAAATTGCAAAAGAACAAGGGTTAAAATACATTCCATTTAGTTTTGATAATGAGGATTCTCCCAAGCAATTATTAGCAAGAAGCCGTTATATTATTGCTAAAAAACCTAACCAATGGACAGAAAACCAAAAGATAAGAGCTGAATTATTATTTAAGAAGTATCCCCTTTTATATCAGGCATACAAGCACACCCTTGAGTTTAGAAACATATATGAAGAAACCTCTAGAGAAATAGCAAAAGAAAAAATAATAAACTGGATGCAAAAAACAAAGCTTCTAAATATGACAGTCTTTAATACCGTGGTTAACAGTTTAAATTATCACTTAGAAACTATTTTGAATTTCTTTATAAAAAGACATACAAATGCAAATGCAGAATCTTTTAACTCCAAGATAAAGTTGTTTAGAGCAAACTTAAGAGGGGTAGTTGATGTGAAATTTTTTCTCTTTAGAATGGAAAAACTTTTTGCCTAATCCCCAGAATATTTATGTGAGCCTTTTTTTTTCTAAAATTATAATACTACTTCTTTATGTAATCCTTCTTAAGTTCCCTTCCTATTTTATATTTTATCGATTACTAGTGTTGGATATCTGCCCAAATACGTGGGCTAAATGATTATAAAATACTACTTTTTAATTTTCAAAAAAAAAGAATAGCGACTTAAAAGCTATTATTTTGAGTACTTTGGGGTAATCAAAAACTTTTAAACCGCTATTTGAAAAAAATAGAATACGTAAGTTTAGCCTTACAAAAATATAAAAAAATAACAAGTAAAAAAAATAATTTCTATATATTTTACACAAAAACAAGTAATTAACACTTTTCTAAAGATAAAATACACTCTTAATAAAATAATCAGAAACTATTTATTTAAAACAATAAATAGTTTCTGATTATACTAAAGAGAATTAGTTTTTAACATCACATGACCCATTTACATTAGAAAAAGGGGCTCTGTTGTAATATTCTTCTAGTTTCTTTTATAATTACTTTTTCTAATTTTTCTCCACTTATAAGGATCATCAGAAGCTCCAATGAGTTTACCTGCTTTTAATGCAGGAGAAATGCTAACTTTAGAAAAACTTTTTTTAATGGGTGTGATTAAATTTATTGCTTTATTAAACAATAATTCTTCTGGATCTCCTAAACTTTTCATGCTTTTTAAATTAAATAAAGACGCTTCGTTTAGAACGTAATCAGGTATAATTCCTGTATCAGGAACAGAAACACCATTACTATTCTCACTTTTAGCATATATAACTGCAGCAGACCATCCATTATAAAAATTCGAAGAATTATTATATTTATCATAATACATCACTGTGTTTTTTCCTCCAGTAGATTCTCCTATAGTAACAACATTCATATATGGCTTTAGACCATAGGTTACTTGTTCACTAGCAGAATAAGAATCTTTTCCTAGTAAAACATATAGTGTTTTGATATTTAATCCAATTGAACTTCTTTTAAATTTAAGAACAAATTCCTCATACCCGTCTCTATTTTTGTCTATAAATAATTTATCATCCTTGCTAACTCTGTTACCTGCTATTGACGAAGCTAATACAACAGAAGCATTGTCTTCTCCTCCTCCATTATATCTTAAGTCTAATACTAGATAATCAATTCCTTGGCTTTTAAAGCTAGATAGAGCTTTCTTTAAATCTGGATTAAATTTGGACACATAAGCTGTATAATGCAAATATCCTATCTTATTCCCATTAATATTTAGTGTTTTGTATTTATGAACTGAATTAAAAGAATCCTCAGTTTGATATAAATACACACTTTTTCTACTTGTATCTGCTAGTACACGACCAGAATCATTTATTCTAGCAAAATCCACATAAATCCATTCGGGTTTAGTTAACTCATATTTGTTTTCATTAGTTATCCTTCTACCATTTATTCTATAAATTATATCCCCTCTTTTGATTCCTTTTCTCCAAGCAGATGAATTAGGTTCTACATACTGAACAAAAGCTAAAAGTTTTTTATGATGTTCACTGTATTTGACATAACCAAAAATTGCCCCACTTGACTTATACGTATTAGATTGTTGTTTCTCATATTCTTCTTTACTCTGTATGTATGAAAATCGATCAATAGGAGCTACTAATTTAGTATAATAAAATTCACTTGGAGATTTGTCATTATTCTCTATCCAATTATATGCATTGGATTGAGAATAATAATCTAAAAATGGAACATCATAAGCATGATAATAATAATCACTCATTACATCCCATAAATATTTATTGTATTCCTCTTTATCTACCTTATTATCAATTCCCTTTTTAGAAGAAACAGACAATGATTCGTTTGTTATGGAATTATCATCATTACAGGATAAAAATAATAGGATAAAACAGCCTAAAAATAATCTAATATTTTTCATGATTTTAATTTTTGTTATGCTGAATATACTTGTTTAATCTTGTTAACGTGTTGTTTTGCCGTTGTTTTAGTTGATACGCATTGTTTATCCGATTAAATGATAATCAAACAACTAGATATATATTTTTGTCATTTTATACAGTGAGTGGTTTTTACTAAAAAACAAGGTAATGGATCACCTATAATACCATTTTCCTTATATCAATGAAGTAGAACCATCTACCACAAACATAATAATTAAAAAAAAGTTGTAGAATTGGAAATTTCTATTTTACTTTGCGAACCAAAGTACTTTTAAATGAATACACAAAATTATCTAAAAGACATCGCAGAAATTAAAGAGATGATGAATAAATCCTCTCGTTTTTTTTCTTTAAGCGGTTTATCAGGAATTCTCGCAGGAGTTTACGCTTTAATTGGAGCTTCTATTGTATACTACTTGGTCAGTATAAGTGGTCAAGATCACCTTATTCTTAACAGTAAAACATTTAATTACACCCTTATAACACTTTTTCTAGTAGCTGTTTCAAGCATACTTACAGGTATAGCATTAAGCTCTAGAAGGGCAAAGAAAAATAAAGAGTCTTTATGGAATAGCACCTCTAAGCGGCTAATAATTTCTTTTTTAACTCCGTTCATTACCGGAGGAATATATATAATTATAACGATTTATAATAACCATTATGGAATTACAAGTTCATTAATGCTTATTTTTTATGGATTAGCCTTAGTCAACTCTTCTAAATATACGATTGGAAACGTAAAATATCTAGGGTATATAGAAATTATACTAGGTCTAATCTGTGCTTTAATTCCAAACTACGGATATTGGTTTTGGGTAGTAGGATTCGGAATAATGCATATTATATATGGAAGTTTAATTTATTTCAAGCATGAACGATAAATTGTAGTAACACAGTGTTATTTTTGAATACAAAAACCTTTTAAATTTAAAAGTCGTTAAAATAATCAATGAAAAATATTTTAAACAACATAAATAAAGTTTTTGATCATCGTATTCGACTAGGAATAATGTCAATACTAATGGTAAACGAATATGCTGACTTTAAAATGTTAAAAGAACTTTTAGGTGTTACAGATGGTAACCTAGCAAGCCATACTAAAGCATTGGAAAGAGAAGACTATATAATAGTAGAAAAATCATTCATAGGACGTAAACCTAACACTAAGTATTCTACTAGCAGTAAAGGACGCAAAGCTTTTAAAAAACACATTAATGCTATTGAAAAACTATTAAAACAATAAAAGATGGTATAAACATATATATATACCCTTTTCACTTTGTATTGAAAAGTACTTTTTAAAAACTATGAGAGATAAAATATTAGAAATTATTTATGAGTGGAGTAAAGTTCCATACCAAAAGTGGTTCAAACAGAATAATCCTTGGGATATTTCTGTTGAAGCATAAAATCAATATCTAAAAGAAAGTTTAGTGCATCATTTAGGATATTTTTTAACAAAAAATAACTTTAGTCTGCAGTCAAAACTAGAAAATCATGATGTATTTCATGTATTAACCAATATAGGAATAACTGTTCCAGATGAAATAGCAATGTAATATTATCTTTTTGGAAATGGGAAACGTAGTCCCTACCTAATAACTGTACTCATTGTAGGCACAACACTATACCCAGAAAAAATAAAATACTTCAAAAAAGCATATAAAAAAGGGAAAACAGCATATTCATCCCATCAATTAAATTATCGAAAACTACTAAAAAGACCTGTAAAAACACTGAGAAGTACATTTTTAATTCACCCTATACAGAAATAAAAACTACTAATCGGATACATAAAATAATTACGCAACTATGAACAAAATTCAAAATTATTCAAATACCATCAATAAAATTATAAAAACAACAGCTTTTAACCGCACTACTATTACATTGTTAATTCATAATTTATAAATTAAAGATGCATATATTCATTGTTTAAAATAGAATATTGGTATACGTTACTCATGAATTACGTTATCGAAAAGCAACAAAATATCATACAAATCACAAAAACTATTATAATTCAACCCCATAATTATATGTGTTTTTCAAAAAGTCTTTACAGAAACGATATTTCTAAAATTAAAAATCTATAAATAATATTAATTAAGTACAAAATGGAAACAAATAAAGAAAAAAGATCTTTTGGACAATGGTTTAAAACATCAATTACAGGTCGTATGATAGTAGTAGGGATACTAATTTTAGTATTGCTTATTCCTTTATCATATATAGATAGTTTAATACAAGACCGTGTGTTTAGACAAGGTGAAGTAGTAAATGAAATTAATCAAAAATGGGGTAATGAAGTTTTGCTATATGGACCTATATTAAAAGTCCCATACCAAACCCATAATCTCAAAAAAACATGGGATGCAAAAACAAAATCATATTCAGAAGAAGATAATATAAGTATTAAATATGCTTTCTTTTTTCCTGACAACCTAGACATTATATCTAATGTAAAATCTGAAACACTAAAAAGAAATATGTATGAATCGGTAGTATACACCGCTAATATTAATCTAAAAGGAAATTTTAACTATCCTAATTTTGAAAATCAAGATGTTAATGATACAGATATTTTATGGAATAAAGCAACTGTAATTATAAACTCCACAAATTTAAAGGGAATTAAAAATAATCTAGAAATAAAATTAGGTTTAAATAAGTACCCTTTACAATCTAAATATTCTAAAAACCTGTA
>CAVYIL010000019.1:0-9165 GCA_963768325.1 uncultured Flavobacteriaceae bacterium
TATAAAAATTGGTGATAAATGAGAGATTTCCTCCTGAATAGGAAAATATGAAAATAGGCATATGAGTGTATTACTACAAATCGGGTTGTGATGTATTTATTATGACTATTTATTAAGAAAATTATTCATTTTAGAGTAATGTAGATTTTTCTAAAAAGCTAAAATTATGTAAGATTATTTACAAATAATGTAACATTTATTAAATGCCATGTTTTAGTTTTGTTTTGAAGTATGAAATCTTACTTCTATAAAATTAACTAAACAAACTAAATTATGAACAAGACAATTAAAATGATTTTATCAATTGCAGGAGTTGGACTTTTGGGGTATGGAATTTATCTTCTTGTGATGCCGGAAACATCCTTGGATTTAGGTTTTATCGATATCGAAGCACAAGACAATAAGAATGCTTATATAACTATTGGTTTAGGACTACTAGCACTGGCGATTGGATTTTTTGCTGGAAAAAAATCTTAAAAATCAGTATTCAGTTTGATTAAAAACTTATTTTTTAAAGAATTGAGTTCTATTATGTTAATAAATATTACTTTAATTAATTATTACGGCATATATTATAACCGGTAAATGAACAATAAACAAATTTGAGTTGAACAGTAAGAATATGAAAATATTTGTAAAATTTAATTTCAATGTAATATGCAATAAGGTTCTGGAAGACAGACTAAATGAATTGGATGTAAAGTTTAGAATTCTTGGTTTTGGAGAAGTTGAAATTTTACAAAAGTTAACTCATGAGCAAGAACGAAATTTACATATTTTATTTAAGGATTATGGTATTGAAGTGGTTGAGAATGAAAAAATTATTTTAGTGCAAAAAGTAAAAGACGCTATAAGTGAGATAGTATTTAATTCTGATGAAGGTTTAAATATTAAAACATCTGTATTCTTAGCTAAAAAATTGGATCATAGTTACGGTTATCTGTCGAATTTATTTTCTGAAATTACCTATACTTCGATTGAAAATTTTATCATTCTTCAAAAAATAGAATATGCTAAACAACTTATTCTAACAACAAATTTAAGTTTAACCGAAATAGCTTTTAATCTTAATTATTCTAGTGTAGCTCATTTAAGTACTCAGTTTAAAAATACGACTGGTATTACACCTTCTACATTTCAGCGTATCATTAGTAAAAGAAAGGAAATTGCTCAACAAAATGATTAATTTTTAAAATGTAAGTAATGGATAATGATTTAATGCATATAGTTCTAGCTGACGATGATGAAGATGACAGGTTATTTTTTACTGATGCTTTTGATGAACTAAAAATGGCCACAAAAGTAAGTACCTATAACGATGGGGTAGAGCTTATGAAATATTTAAATCAAGTAGATGCTTTATTGCCCAATGTTTTATTTTTAGATTTAAATATGCCTAGAAAATCTGGTTTGGAATGCCTAAAAGAAATTAAGAATAATAAAAAAATGGCAAATATTGCCATCGCGATATATTCAACTTCGGCCTCAGAAGAAGATATAGAAGAAACCTTTGTGTTAGGAGCCAATATTTATATAAAAAAACCTAGCGATTTCAAAGCGCTTAAAAAAGTACTTTCAGAAGTTGTTTCAATCAATTGGCAATACCATACAAACGGTTTAAATAAGGATAATTTTTTATTAAGGATATAATGAAAATTAAAAGATTATTTAAATCGATATTATTTGTAAGAATTATTCTTTTAACGAGTTTATTTGTCATTCTTTTAATAGGAGGCTTTACTTATAAGCACATTTCTAATTTAACTAATTCTACAAAAATTGTTGTTTATACCTACGAAGTTAATGTCGAATTAGAGCATATAAATTCTTATATAAGCGATGCCGAAAGTGTACATAGAAATTATACTCAAACAAAAGATACTTTGTATTTAGCGTCTTATTTAATTGCCAGGAAAAAAATTAATAATTCATTTCTTCAACTAAAAGAATTAAACATAGTAAATGTAAAACAACAGGAAAATTTAACGAACTTAAAAAAAATAATAGACAAACTTTTCATAAACTTTTCTAAAACGGATGCTCTGGTTAAAAATGATGAAATAAATACCGGATCATTTAGATTGCTGTTTTTTGAAGAAAAAGTAATATTAGATAGTATTAGGCGTCAAATTAAGGAAATAATAGATCTCGAAAATAAATTACTAAGTGAACGGCAAAAGGAATATCAAAGTGATTTACGGTTTACTCCATTATTTTTTTATTTTGTTTTACTAATAACACTTGTTATAATAATTATATCATTTAATAAAATTAACACTGATTTAATAAATATAAAAGCAAAAAATGACCAGTTATTAATTTTTAAAGAATCTACCAACCAATCTGAAATTATTGGTAAACATGGTAACTGGGTTTGGCATATCGATTCTAATATATTTGCCTATTCAGATAACCTGTATCGTCTTTTAGGAGAAGAGCCGCAATCTTTTGAAGCTAACTTTGATAATTTTTTAAAATTTGTACACCCAGAAGATGTGGATAGATTAAAGATAGAATTGGATAAAATGATTGTAGATGAAGAATTACCTTTTGTAAGTTATAGAATAGTTCAAAAAAATGGTAAAACAAAATATTTAAAGGCTTATGCAAAAGCTTTTTATAGTATTGACGGACAAAAACGATTGCTAGGGATCACTAGTGATATTACAGATGAGATTGAAAATTTTTTAGAACTTGAAGAACGTAATTTAGAATTAGAACGTAATAACAAAGAACTGTCTGCCTTTAACTATGCGGCGAGTCATGATCTACAAGAACCTTTACGAAAAATACAGACCTTTATTTCAAGATTAGAAGAAAAAGAATCCGATAAATTTTCTGACTCAGGACGTCAATACTTAAATCGAATTAATTCAGCAATCGCACGAATACGTCTATTAATAGATGATTTACTTCAATTTTCAAGAACAAACAAACCTGATAAAGAATTTGTTATGGCTGATTTAAATGAGCTTCTTGAAAATGCCAAGCAAGATGTAGCTGTTGCTATTCTTGAAAAAAAGGCACAAATTACAAGTGATTTATTACCAAAGGGTTTTGTAATAGCCTTCCAGATCCGTCAATTATTTTTTAACTTATTAAGTAACTCGTTAAAATATAGCAAAAAAGAAACGACACCAATTATCAAGATAAATTATTCAACAGTAAAAGCGAAGGAAGAACCGAATTTAGTAAAAGCTACTAAAAGCAATTACCACAAAATTACCTTTGCAGATAATGGTATTGGTTTTGAACAGAAATATTCAGAACAAATATTTGATTTATTCAATAGGCTTCATAACAAACAAGATTATTCCGGAACAGGAATTGGGCTTTCTATTTGTAAAAAAATTATTGAAAATCATAAAGGCTTTATTTTCGCAAATGGCGAGCCAAATGTAGGTGCAATATTTGTTATATACCTTCCAGTCGATGCTGTCTAATTCTTATCGTTTTTCTGAACATAGTTAGAAAAATTCTCTGTAGAACAAAACTAACTTCATAAATTAAAAAGTAGGATATACAATTTAGTTTTAATCTAAACTTCAATCGAAGCTACTTTTATAGCTGATTCTAGTTAAAAATTTCTTCAATTTAAAAGGTATGACATTATTGAGAAATGGCAATTCTATAAATATTAGAAAAAATGCTGTAAAATAAAAAGTAAAATAGGGTTGCACCTTTGTAGTGTAAAAATTAGTATTAACCTTAAAACAATAAAATTATGAGAAGTATATTTTATCTAATAGCAGTAGTTCTTGTGATAGGATGGGCATTAGGATTTTTTGTGTACAGCGCAGGATCAATAATCCATATTTTATTAGTAATAGCTATAATAGTTGTGTTACTAAGAATAATTGGTGGTAAAAGAATTTAATTAAGAATTAAAAAAAACAAACAATAATTTAAAACGTAAGAAAATGAAAACATTAAAATTAACATTAGCAATTGTTGCAATTGCAACCATATTTACATCTTGTAAAGATGATCAAAAGGATATAGCACAAAAAAAAGTAGATATGTATAATACATATGTAGATTCTGTAAGTAATGTTGCAGCCAATGATATTGCTATGAACTGGGAAGTTATAGAAAGTGATTATCAGATAAATAAAACTCAAGCCAATAATGCCATAGTATCAATTAAAGAAAATTCTGAAATGCAAGCGTCTATTGATGCCTCTACAGAGCAATATGAAGGTTTTAAAGTAGAAGTTAAAGCTGAAATCGCAGCGATAGAAGTGGCCAATTCAAAATTGAAGATGCGACAATCGTTATTGGGAAATGGTTTTGCTGGTGGTGATATGAAATTTACCTGGATCAACAAAGACAATATTTTAAGTGTTTATGACAATTTTGTAACAACAGTTGAAAAAAATAAAGATTCATATTCAAGAGAAGATTGGGATGAAATCAAGTTATTATATGAAGCTATTGATACAAGAAAAAACACTGTAGAAAACGAAGGTTTAACTAGTGCCGACAATAGAAAAATAGCAGGTTTAAAATTAAAATTTGCACCTATGTATACATTCAATAGAATGGGAGCAAAATCTGATGAAAACGCCAAGGCAAAACAGTAATAGAACGACCAAAAATTAGCAAAAAATAAAATATATAAAATGAAAAAAATAATGATAACTGTAATGGCACTTTTTATTCTAAGTGCAATTACAACAGACCTAAAGGCACAAACAATTGCTAAGAATGCATTAGGCCTAAGGTTAGGTGATAATGATGGCTTTGGAGGAGAGATATCATATCAAGCACGATTAAGTTCTACCAATAGGTTAGAATTGGATTTAGGCTGGAGAGATGGTAAAAATTATGATGGATTTAAGCTTGCGGGTCTATACCAATGGGTTTGGAATATTGATGCCGGTTTTAATTGGTATGCTGGTCTTGGCGGCGGTGTAGGATCATATAGCTTTAACGACGATAACTTTAATAATGGTAATGATTATAATGATACTTTTGTGTTCGCCGCAGGTGATATAGGTATTGAATATAATTTTGACATCCCATTATTAATATCTTTGGACTTTAGACCAGAATTAGGTTTTGGTGATGAACGTTATAACAATAACGATTTAGGATTAGATATAGCATTGGGTTTAAGATATCAATTTTAAATATTAAAGCTGTCTAGTCATAAATAACCGTAACAGGTTTATATAGAGTTAGATTTAGATCTCCGGGAGTTACAACTCTCGGAGATTTTTCGTTTTCTTATGTTATAATTTATATATTTTTTATTGACGTATTCGACTCGTAGTGAGCATATCACAAGACCAATAAGGTCACCCATATGTCAGATATTTTATGTCAATTAAAGAACCTCTTTATACGCTCCACGAGGTAATCAGAACATAGATAGACAATATACTAGCATTGGTACAAGTTTTTCTAGTAAAGTAGATGATTGAAATAATACAGTTTATCTGTATTTTATATAGCATTAGTTAAACAAATAAATTTGTGAAGACTAACATTGATATCAGAAAACTTAACAACAAAATTTTATAAATAATTAAATTAAATACTTGTAAAAACATTATTGATTAATCGCAGCAGTAGGCACATTGGTTAGCTGTAAGTCAACCTTTAATGCTGCTGAAACAATGAAGGTTCAAGACAATCGAAATGCGCTCTATTAGGAGTTTATTTCAAATCCGAGTCAATTCAATGAATTTATAGACTTGGCACAACAAGATGAAGGGATTAGAAAGCTAATAATTGATAACCATATGCATATGATGGAATCTGGAAATGAAACAGAAGATGAAATCGCATATGTAGAAAATGATGGAAGAGGAATCCTGCAATGAAAGAAAAAATGATACAAATAATAAAGGTATGTTCGTATAATTAATAATCACCTCCTCTGAGATGAATATCATACTTGCTTTCATATGAACCTCTACTTGACTTTTAACAGATGCAACGAAATCCAATTTGCCTGCTTGCTATAAATTCAATGATCAAATAAATAAGAATAAAAAAAAGGACAGGGTTTATTCCGTGTCCTTTTTTTATTAAAATAATAATCTATAATTCAATAAGGTTTTAATCCATTAAAATTGATAACATACCTATTTATGATTATAGTAAAATGATCAAAAGTAAAATGATAATAATGGCTCCAGCCGAAATATATATTCCGTTACCCGAAGATCTTATTTCGGAATTGATGGCACGAACTTCTTTTCGTAACGCTTTTTTCTCAGAACGATGTAATTCTGATTTGTCTATGCTTTTAATTTCTTCCAAACGATTAAGCATTACTTGAATTACTGCAGGAATTTCTGTAGGAGTGTTTGTAGGTTTTTTTTCTGAAGCATTAACTGTTGTAAATGCACCTAATGATAACATCATTATCATTAAATAAAGTCTTGTTTTTTTCATTTTATTACTGTTTAAAATTGTTAAATATATATTGAGAATAGTTAATTTTCCGCTTGTCTTTTAGCGTCATCAATCATTTTCTGATTAGGCAAAATGGCCACGTTTACTCGCCTGTTTTTTGCACGACCAGAAGCTGTTGAATTGTCATACATTGGTTGAGATTCACCAAACCAATTGGTTGTGAAACGTCCAGAACTTAATCCTTTTCCAGCTAAATAGTTAGTTACAGCATATGCTCTATTTTTTGAAAGCGTCATATTATAATCTTCAACGCCAACATTATCTGTATGCCCAACAACAAGAATATTAGTATCTTGATATTCTCTAAATACATTCACCAATTTATTTAGCGTTTCTTGTGATTTACTATTGATATTGTATTTGGCAGTATCGAAATAAACACCACTATTTTCGTCGAAAGTGACTACAATGCCATCGTCAATGCGTTCAACTTTTGCACCTGGAATTTCTTCTTCAATTTTTTGTGCTTGTTTGTCCATTTTGTTCCCAATAAGTACACCTGCAGTTCCTCCAACGACGCCACCAATGACAGCACCTAACTCTCCATTTCCACCTTTTCCAACATTATTTCCTATAATAGCGCCTAAAATAGCGCCTCCTGTGGCACCTATGACGGCGCCTTTTTGTTTGTTGTTTGCATTTTTAACTGCTCTACAACTAGATATACTTACTGTAATTCCTAATGCCAATATTATAATCCCTAATTTATTTATTATTGTTTTCATATTTTAAAGTTTTGTGAAATTCATATTTATGATAAAGGGTATTCCATCTACAGAAATCGTTTGTTGCCATTGCATATCTGTTTCAGACAAAGCAGATAGTTTTAATCTGAACCCTTGATTGTTTTCTGATTTGTTTTTTTGGTTAGTAGGTTTTAGTAAAAAGTCATATAAACCAGTTTCAGCATTTACTTCTTGAATGGTAAACACAAAGTTTCTAACACCTGTAGAACACGAAGATTCATTGATCGAGTAAGTTCCAGTATTGTTATTTGGAATAAACTCCCAAGTACTTCCTTCAAAACAATCTTTAGAGGTGTCGTTAAGCAATGTGACATTATATTTTCCTGTTTTACTATAAGTTATTGTACTTAATGTCCAATCGCCTTTAATCGTTTTTTTGGAATCACTTACGGTTTTTGATGCACCACAACTTACGATACCAATTGCTAAAAATATTAATATTATTTTTTTCATAATTAATGTGTGTTATTATACATTACAAAAGTGCAATGACTTTGATTATTTTATATTATAAGATTATTTGGAATGCTTATATAATTACCATATTAGGAATGAAAGAATGAATTATGACGGATTCTTTTGGAGTAAGCTATTTGTGTTTTTACCCTTTTAGTTTCCTTTTCGATTTTAAAATAAAATGAATTTATATCGGATTAACTGCATTGATCCTGATGGGGGGGGGGTAGAGTGTTGCTCATTAGGACCGAACGATTTGGTAAACTGCCGGTGGCAGTTTATAGTGAGGGGCCGGCTTGCGCCAGGCTTATCAAGCTACCCTTATTGTCCTTTTTTATTTGATTTTCGGTATGATGGATTACTCGTTTCACTCGTGATCCTGTAATGATTAAGTTGCTAAAAGAAAACTTTAATGGGCTCTGCCCATTGTTTTTTCTTCTTAAAATCGGTTTATGAGCGAGCTCAAACCTCTTTAAAAAGAAAAAACTTTTCATTTTCATGAAAAGTTTTCTTTTGTCGGGGTGGCAGGATTCGAACCTGCGACCTCCGCGTCCCAAACGCGGCGCGATAACCGGGCTACGCTACACCCCGAAATGGCTATCTAAAAATCGTTTTGCTCCTCTTTTTTTAATCTTCTTTTCTAAAATCAATGCTTCAGACCTATTAGAAACTTCAATTTGCAAAACTAGACTCCAAGGCCTTCCATACTTTGTCGATGGAACTAAACCCATTTGGTGTCTTTTTAATCTTTTATCAATATTAGCAGTTTGACCTACATAATACTTAGAACTTTTTTCACTAAAAAGAATATATACAATCATTTATTCTTTTTTTTGGGTGGTCACGATTGTGGCGTGACGACCTCCGCTTTCTCCCGAAACCTCGGGACGGCGCGATAACAATGCCGTTGGCTTTGCAAGCCGGGCGAGACCTGCCACGCAAATGGCGTGGTACACCCCGAAATGGCTATCTAAAAATCGTTTTGCTCCTCTTTTTTTAATCTTCTTTTCTAAAATCAATGCTTCAGACCTATTAGAAACTTCAATTTGCAAAACTAGACTCCAAGGCCTTCCATACTTTGTCGATGGAACTAAACCCATTTGGTGTCTTTTTAATCTTTTATCAATATTAGCAGTTTGACCTACATAATACTTAGAACTTTTTTCACTATATTAAAACTTTTTTCACTAAAAAGAATATATACAATCATTTATTCTTTTTTTGGGTGGTCACGCTTGTGGCGTGACGACCTCCGCTTTCTCCCGAAACCTCGGGACGGCGCGATAACAATGCCGTTGGCTTTGCAAGCCGGGCGAGACCTGCCACGCAAATGGCGTGGTACACCCCGAAATGGTTATCAATATGTTGGATACTGAAGGATTAACGTTGTTTTATCAACTACTGGATTAACTTCGTTGATCCCTTAAACCACATCCTGCAAATAGAACTGATAATTCGCCATTGGCTCATTTAAGCTTTAAAAGTTCTAAATTCATTCAAGCAAGCTTGATGAATTTATTCCTTTGAAATCTTGTTC
>CAVYIL010000020.1:0-10643 GCA_963768325.1 uncultured Flavobacteriaceae bacterium
ATGTTATTCTACTTCGTAGGATTACGTTGACTGCTAACGTTTAACGATAGGGATAGCGCTTTCACAAGTTAATAAAATAGGTACTACTACTATTTCGCCTTGTCATACTACTACCTTAAGAATGAGTTATTGTTCAAAGAAGAGGCCCAACCGATCTGCTTTCACAATCTGGAGTCGCAGTTTTAGTACTTTGCCTACATGGATGAAATATATAACTGTGCAGCCTCCCAAAGATCCGTGCAACGTAAGCATGAACGGGAAAGTCGATACGTCCTTACTATTTGTAAAAGAAACGGAGAAGGGCCATTTTGTGCGCTCCGATAAATCATGTAGTCTTCCAAAAGAAGACAACATCATTGATTTCTTGAAACAATTATCTCCAGACAAAGATGGTATATATACCAAATTAACAACTAATTTCCTCTCCAAACCCGAATTTCTACTATTGGCATATGGTATAATAAAGAGTAAACCTGGTAATTTAACACCAGGAGTTGGTAAAGAAAATACCACACTTGATGGTATCAATAAACAATGGTTTATAAAAGCCGCCGAACAGATCAAAAACAACAACTATAAATTTAAACCAAGTCGTGGAATCGAAATCCCTAAAGAAGGATCTTTGACAATAAGTAGTCCTAGAGACAAAATAATACAAAAAGCTATACAAATATTGCTCGAAAATATATTTGAACACAAATCCAACAACTTTTCTAGATTTTCTCACGGTTTCAGACCAAATAAAAGTTGCCATACAGCACTTCAACAAATCAAAGATGAATGGACTGCGATTCCTTGGTTCATCAAAGTAGATATTGAAAAAGCGTTTGAAACAATAAATATAAACAAAATGATTTCATTGCTGCGTAAGAAAGTAATCGACCATCGTCTTTTTAAATTAATAACACTAATGCTAAAAAATAAAATAAGTTCCCCTCTGGGTATAATTAGAAAAGACTCGGGGGTCCCTCAAGGTAATATACTATCTCCCTTACTATCTAATATATACTTTCACGAACTTGATACATTCATAGAAAAAGAAATTATAGCTAGATATAAAAAAGGCAGCAAACCAACTAAATGCCCTGAATATCAAAAAATGATTGCTCTTAATAAAAATGAAAAAAAACTTGGCTCCAACAAAAAGAAACAATTATTGAGGATTAAAAGACGGGAAGCTCACAAAAAAGGACTACGATATACAAAAATAGATGATAGTTACATCAGAATAAAATACGTCCGATACGCAGATGATTTTATTATAGGTGTAAGAGGTCCTAAAGAATTCGCCGCTAAAATCTTAAACTCCATTAAATTTTTTCTCAAATCAAACTTACATCTGAAAATAAATGAAAGAAAATCAGAGATTACTAATACTTACTCAAATAAAGTCCCTTTTTTAGGTATGCTCATATATAACGTACCAAGTAAACTTCTTCCATACCGTAAAAGCCGAGCTGTCGAAAATTACAAACGAAAAAAATCTAGAATTCTAGCTAGAATTGATAACTTAAACAACAAACAAACTAAAATGCTTAAGGATGAATGCCTAAAACTATTACGATCTTCTTTTAAACAAAATCGAAACAACCGAAAAGAGATAAAATCAGACCTAAGCAATATACTTGAAAACTCAATAACATTCAAAGATGTAATCAATACACCAAAACGCGCGATTTACAGAGAGTTTATAGACAAGCTAAAAAGAATTACTGAAGTCGCGCAAAATGAAAAACTAAAAGATTTCTTGAGTTTGTGGGAAAAAGAACTACACCCTTCGAATAACAACAAAAGAGAAGATATAATGATACCACTTACAAAAATCGAAACAATAAAAAGAGTTGTAAGTTTACTTAAAGATCACTACGACCTTCCAGCAAGGTATGTAGATTGGGATGATATTTACACAGGCAAGATGAACAAAAACCGAGCTAAAAACTGGAAACCCATATGGCCCGACAAATTTAAACTATCTGAAAATACTAGTCAAAATCTAAAGAGGCCCAAAAACGGGATGTATAACTCGCGAATGAATTCTGAAAACATACGTTTAGTTATTGATGAAATAATTCACAAATATATCTCTAAATCTGATATTTACCCCATCACAAAAATTGTCAGCAACAATGCGGCTAGTGTTAGAAAAACCTGGGACCATTTTGGATCCTATACAAACTTACCTCCACAAATTAAAGCCAACACCGAGGAAATACACGCTAGGCTAATAGATAATAACATAATCAATACAAAGAAAGCACCCATTAGTAAAGCAGCTATAACGAGAATGGAATCCTCACTCATCATTTCCTATTATAACTCATTTGCTAAAGGCATCCTATCCTACTACAGGTGTGCGGATAATTTCCATACCATTAAAAACATAGTATTATTTCGTATCCGAACTTCACTCCTTAAAACACTAGCGCACAAACATAAGACTACAACTTCTCAAATTGTTGAATCCTACTCTAAGAAAATTAAAGCCACAGGCCGTAAAGACAAAACAATAGAATTTATAGATTCAACTGAAGTGAGTAATCTACAGAAAAAATTTCTTATAAACCCAACAAATGACCCATTTGAACACTTGTCCAAGACGTTTATCAGTTTGCAAAGAGCAGCGATATCCTCGAAATCTTGTGCTATTATTAATTGCCTAGAAACTGAAACAGAAGTCCACCATGTACGAAAATTATACCGTAACATCGATAAAAACAACAACATTATAATCAAAGGTAAAGCTAAAACTCTCAGAGGTATGGAGGCAATAGACTCAGCACTTAATAGAAAACAAATACCCCTTTGTTCTAAACATCATAAAGACTGGCACCGCGGCCTACTTAACAAATCACACCTTAAAGAAGAATGGAAATAACTTTACACTGTTTATTTTTTTTACTTCCCATTCTTCAGATTTAGTATCCACACCGATAATAAGGCCCCGAAGTATCAGATATTATTCTTTCTCCTATGTCATGGTTTATAGAAGACTTTTCATCTTTGTCAATGATAAAATTTATAGTTTGGAGGAGCTGTATGATGAGCAATTATCCCGTACAGTTTTAGATGTGAATTAGAATTTTCTAATTACACAAAATTACTTATTATGTAGTTGCGCATTTGTTCGATGTCACAGGGACTGTTTGTGGTTGTTTAATTCACCATATTTTTCGAAGCCGTAACGACTCGAGGTTGGCACATTTGTTCTCTTGGGAAGAAGGAAGGCTACAAGGCTTACTAATGAAAAGATCTATTAATTTTCCTAGCCGTATTAGCGACGCGGGGTGTGAACGTTATTATAACGTAAGCACTAGGCTGTTTAAAGACAAAGGAAGGAGAGAAAGTGCTCTAGACGAGGTGATGTCTACAGTCGAATCTTTAGATGCATCTAGAGATATAACGGATAGTGATCTTATATTAGATATACATAAACGGTTCGAGGACAGCGAGACCTCTCTGCTCTTATTGGGAGAAGGGTTGAGTGAAAACATCCAAAATTATTCGGGGCCAGTGGTAAAAAAAGACGTCTCCTTAGACGGAAAGTCTCTGAAGAATGAAGAAATTTATGTTTCTGAGTCTGAAGTTGCCAAATATAATATGATGTCTGACTTGAATGAAGTTGAAAGAAAAAAGTTACTTGTCAGCTTAATTTCCGAGAAATGGGACGATAAGAAAAAAAGATTCGTTAAAATTCGCGAGGTCATGTTTGATCCTCGTATTTTGATTTTTGCTTATGCTGATGTACTCAAGGCAAAAGGTGCTAATACAGAGGGAGGTGAGAAAGCCAAACTCGATGGCATAAATATTCAAAGAATCATAGAACTTTCCCGCTCTTTAATGGATGAGTCATGGAAGCCTGAAAAAGCTAGACGAGTGATAATTCCTAAAAAGAAGGAGGGAGAATTCAGACCTTTGACAATTTTAGCGCCAATGGATAAGATAGTAGCTAGTGCGATGAAAATTGTACTTAACGTTATTTTTGAGAAGCACCAAGGTTTAGATACACTACATGAGAGTAGATATTTTCTTAATTCCAGTCATGGCTTTAGACCAAATAGGGGATGTCATAGTGCTCTTGATGTAACTATTACGTGGGGTTTGACTCCATGGTTTATTAAAGCAGACATCATGAAGTGTTATGACACTATTGATCAGAAAAGGTTGATATCTATTCTTAAAGAATCCTTCGATGATCAATTATTTATTGATACTCTAAATAAAATTTTTAAGACACCAGTTAAAGGTGTTGAACAAGGTGGACCGGATATTAGTAAGGGTATAGGAATCTCTCAAGGCAATCCACTGAGTCCTATATTAGCTAATATTTATTTAAATGAATTCGACCATTTTATGGCTAATCTTAAAAAAGAATTTGATAAAGGAACCCCGAGCGGAACTACTAAAGAATGGAACCAAGCTACCTGGGTCTCAGTCTTAGAATTATCTAATGCTAAAACCAGGAAAGCTAAATCTAATCTTAGACGAGAATTATATCGTCAAAAAGTAAAAGATGCAAATAAAGCTGGAATACCTAGGAATCCTGAAACTGACAAACAGCAGGGTAATCGTATATATCATAGATTACATTATGTGAGATACGCTGACGATTACCTCATTGCAGTTAAAGGACCCAAATGGTTAGCGAAAGACATTAAAAAAAAAACCCAAAATTTTCTTAAATCTAATCTTCATTTTCAATTGAGTGAAGGGGATCTTATTCATTGTAGAGACAATAAGATACGATTTTTAGGATTTGACATCAAAGTCCCCAGCAAAAGAAAGGAGAGAGACGTGGTAGAAGTTAGGAAAATTTTGAGTTTCAAAAAGATTAGAAATAGGTTAACCAATCGTAAACGCATTATGGAGGGACGTTTTGAAAAAGCGATACTAAAGTCCTATGAAGCCGAAAAGCTAAAGCTAATGAAATCTATGATGAAAGGTAAAAAGGACAAAGTTTCACAAACAGAAACTGTTAAAACGTTGGCTCTAAAAGATGCGTGTGAATTAAGAGACAAAATGGAGTTGAAAGGTAATAAATGGATATTTGGTCAAGATCCGTTTGAAAAATGGGTAGCACAAGAGTATAAAAACTTACGTTCCTCTTGGATTCAGGAAAAAGATCTAAAATATCTTGGATTTACCGAAATAATAGATGCATTCAATAATTTACTTACTGTTATGGAAAAGACGGCAAGTAATAAAAACCTAGAAAAATTAAAAGCGGAGGAAGTAAAACTTATTAAGGCTAATCCAAATTTTAAGCAAATGCATGTAGACCGAATTATTCATGGTCAACCACAGGGTTTAAATCCCAGAATTTATGCTCCGATATGGGAATTAAAAGATAGGATGAAAACCTGGGGTATGATATCTAAGAAGGGCAAACCTAAATTTAGCGGTGTCACCTTTCGTTACAATGAAATCTCTATCATTGAATATTATAAGCAAAAAGCATTGGGTTTTCTAAACTACTATAAACCTGCGTCTAATTTTCACCAAGTTAAAAAGCTTGTAGATTATCATATGAGATGGTCATTAATTCATACTTTGGCTGGTAAATATAAAAAGAAAGTCCATCAAATAATCAAAATTTATGGCAAAGCTCCAAAAGTTGTTTTAAAAGGTAAAGATGGAAAAAACAAGGTTCTTGCTGCATTTTTAACAAGTAATGAAGTTAACCATCGATCTAGAGGTTTTATTAGTTCGTTTGATCCTGCTGAGTTTTTAAAAAATTTGGATAAACCTCTAGTAAAATTGTCTATTCCTAAAGCTTTGTTTTCAAAATGTGCAGTAATCGGGTGTACGAACAAAGATATTGAAATTCATCACGTTCGAGCTTTACAGCGGATTAAGCACGGTTATTTTATAAAATCTATAAAATCAAAAGATAAAAGTTTGAGAGGTTCTTCGAAAATTGAATCTGCGCTGAATCGTAAACAAATCCCTTTATGTCGTGAACATCATGTTCAATGGCCTAAATTAGATAAATCTCAAATTGATGAATCTTACTTAAGAAATGAGGTAAAACCCCTGATTTCTGCTTCTAAAGAAGCTGGACCGAGTCCGTCTTAAGACTGTGCCTCCATGTGGGCACTATATTCAAGGGAGCCTGGTGCGATGAGAGTCGCACGCCGGGTTCTGAGGGGGGTTTCGTTAATCGTCACCCAACCCACATCACTATGTACTGAGTATGGGAGCAGTTTTCTCTATTTTCGGTGGAATTTATTATTGGTTTAATAAAATAACCGGAGTAGAATACTCTGAAGTATTAGCTCAAATTCATTTCTGGGTATTTTTTATTGGAGTAAATGTTACATTCTTTCCGATGCACTGGTTAGGTGTTGCAGGTATGCCACGAAGAATTCCAGGAGCGCGACCCGCTTTCATTTATAAACTTATAAATAACGGTTATAGAGACTTTGCACAAATCAACAATCGAGATAAAAAAGCTTTTATTTGTTTTTTATCTTTAATGGAACATCAACAAGATAAGCGCGAATCTCGCAAAGGTGAATCTTTTTGTCAATGTCCAAAAATGGGTTATGAGATGCCGTACACGCGCTGCTTTGCCTTTGCTATTTCTGGGAGTAGCGAAGGTATTGTTGACCAAGCAGTACTTACCAAAGCGCAAGTAAGCCCGTTTCAAAAAGAAGGTCAAACACATGTACCTCACTTCTTTATTAATCGGAGAGCGAATAGAGCATTCAATAAGACGAATTACCAAATATTATTAAATCGAAGTTTTTATCACACAGATAGCTCCGATGAAAATTATGAAGATTTGTTGAGAGATGAATGCAGGGATAATTTTGAGACAGTTGAATCATGGCATCAAGCTCTAAAAGTATTTGATAGTAAAATTAAACCGAATACTTTTATTAGCAAAGATCCAGAGCTAACAAAAGAAGCTAATAAATTAGTATTAAGCTATTTTTACTTAGTCTCAAAACTTATGCGAAGTTTTAAAAAAGAAATTTTAATAAATCGAATCTTAGCTTTAAATATTCTTATTGAGATAGAACGACTGCAATGTTTATTTATTGAATCAGCTGCTGCAAGATATTATTCAGTAGAAAAGGTTTCAAGATCTCCGGGTCGTTTCACACCAGGAGTGGACGGAATAGCGTTTTTAAAGCTTAACAATGAATATTTTCAGTATAAAAAAAAACAGTTAAAAGGTACTCGGTATAATATGTCTGGAAAAAGCACACGAGTTAAAAAAGATTTGCCTAAAAGAGCTATACTGACTAATGAAATTAAAAATGACATTAAACAACGTGTGGACACACATAACAATGAATTAAAACTAACGCTTTTTAAAAGATGTAACATTAAAACTTATCGAAAAAATTATAAAGGTGATACTGTAAGAAGAGTTTGGATTCCTAAACCTCAAAGCATGGAAAGTCGGCCTTTAGGAATCCCTACTATAAGAGATAGAGTATTGCAAACTATTTTACACGCTGCAGCACATCCAATTGTGGAGTATCAGTCTGATCCTCATAGTTTCGCATACCGCCCTAATAGATCTGCTTCCAGCGCTATTGCATTACTTACGGGACACTTAGAACAACTAGGAATACAAAAAAATACGCAACAAAATTTACCTATAAAGGTTTCACAAAGCAGTTATGAAAAATTTAAAGGTCGACGTTATCGGAAAAAAATATTACAGATTAGACCTAAAGCTAAAAAACGTCAGCGAAAATACCTTTATCAATATTATATATGCGGGCCTAATATTCCAATAAAAGATCAAAAAACTCTAAAAAAACCCTTTAAATTTTTCTCTAATTACCGCCTTATAAATGTTGATATTCTTAAGTGTTTTGATAATATTAGCCATGATGCAGCGTTGAAAACTTATCCTATATGTAGCAAATATCGATACTTTATAAGAGCTTGGTTAAATGCTCCTATTTACGGGCCAATTTGCTCAGACTCAAAAGTTTTAATTAAACAAATACCAAAAGCTGGAGTTCCTCAAGGATCTATTATAGGTCCAGCTATTGCAAATTGTGTATTGGACGGGTTGGAAAAAAGTGTTGAGAATGCATTTCGAAAAAAAAAAATAGTAAATATCCACGATCTCTTGAAGAATTGAAAATCATTGAAAAATATAGTGGTGAAAAACCATCAGAAAATAGAATGCCTATACGTTTTCTTTTTTTACGTTTTGCAGATGATATTTTAATTCTTGGTAAAAACACACCCGAAGCCTTTGAAACTACATTAAAAGTCCTTAAAAAAGAATTAAAAGAAAAAGGGTTAAGTCTTAAAAAAAAAGAAAACTTTATTTTTGAGTTTAAGCCAGGCGTGTCGTTTGATTACTTAGGGTTTCGCTTCATTTATACAAGTTATAAAAGTAAAAAGTTGAACAATGGTCGATTTACTCGTAATGATTATATGAAACCTTTTCAAACTATTCGTGGAGCAACTTCTGCCAAAGATCGAAGCGGATTACTGATTATTATTCAACCTCAATCGTTTAAAAATTGTTGTAATAAAATCCGAAAAATTTTATCTCGATCAAATTCTACATTATCTATCAATGAGCTAATTAAACAGTATAATAGTGCTATTCGAGGGATAGTAAACTACTTTGGTCTTACTGAAACTACACGAACCCAACTTAGATACTTAAACTATTTAGGTTACCGTTTTTTTCGAAAACTACTTTTACAAAAATTTAGTTCAGCCCCTAAGGTTCATGGGTTTATAAGAGCTAAATATTATACAACAGATTGGCGTGTTATCGGCGATAAAGAAAAACAGTAGAAAACTAACGATATTAAAGTTAATGGCAACATACCTTTAAGTTCAACTCGTCTTAACGAAGCGACTTTAACGGCCAACGTTTATTTAGATAAAGCAAAATGGAATAAATATGAAGCTGATAAAATAAAACAAATAGCAAAACATAAAATGTTGCAACACCACGAGCTTAATTTAGAAGAATTTCGATGGCTATTAGCAGGCAGTCAAAATTGGATTTGTAAAATATGTTCAAAGCATTTGACTGAAACTGAATTGTCTACTGCTAAAGAAGTTGAGGTAGATCATTTTCCTGCTTTGCATGAAATAAAAAATAAAATTTGGCATCAAATTTTAGATGACTATTTTCTATCACCGGATGAATTATTGAAAGTATGCAAAGAAAATAAAACAGATAAAAGACTTGACAAGTTAGTAGAAGACTTAACCACTCCAGAACAAATATTATATAAATACTGGACTTCTATTAAAGAAATGCTAAATTACCAATAGTTCATAAAGCTTGTAATCGCAGTATTGCTAATCAAGTAAAAAAAGACTCTGCTAAAAAACGAGAATTTATTAAAAACTACTCACCTTCGATGTTATACGAACACTATACTAAATTTTCAAAATTGATGACAACTAAAATTCGAAGGACATATGAATTAAGTGAGAATCAAAAAAAACTTATTTGGAAAAAGTCCAAATAAATAAGCTAATTCAATTTTTTCTTTTTCGCTATCCCTGGGAGCCGTATCTTCAGCAATGGATTCGTACGGTTCTGGGCACGGATGCTTCATAAGTGTCTAGTGCACTATTACCCTGATGCTTTCTATACGTTCAATAAGATTGCTTCTTGGGGTGCTGAGATTTCAGCGTTTTCTCTTGTAATCTTTTTAGGAGTATTAATTGAAGCTTTTTACCGTAAAGCCAATTAAACTTTCTTTTAAAAAAATAAGTAAACATGAAAATAAATATTAATGATAAAAATCACGTACAAAATATAAACAACCAATTAACTTTGATCAACTATTTAATAAATAAAGGAATTACAATTCCTTACTTTTGCTACCATAACGATTTTTCCATTGCAGGAAATTGTAGAGCGAGGAAAGAAAATCTCCAAAACCGTAGTATCGCGAATAAACGCAAAATCTTGTTTAATGAATAATAAAGTATATTATGATAGTGTTTTATTAAAGAAAGCTAGAGAAAATATACTTGAATTTCTTTTACAACCCAACCTTTGGACTAAAAAGCCAAACTATTTAATTGTTAATTGTAGTATTGAAGTTTCATAATTTTTTATTTTTTGGTGTTTCTTACTACTAAAGCCTACTTTACGTAAATTGTTAGTGGTATAACAATACAGACATGGACCTTTTCCTAATAAATAACGCTGTTTTCGTCGTTTTTGATTTTTGATGTATAAATCTAATTTAGAAGCCTGCTTTTGTAAATTAGTAATATAACTCTTATATAAACAACTTAACTGAAATGCAAAAGAATCACTCCAGCTATTTAATACTTGAATACCTTATTCAAAAGTGATCCAAGTCGAACCATACCTACCTCGAGTCGATTTAATAATTTGTTTATTACCTGATTGAGATTCAAAGTACTGCACTTTTTTCTTATGGTATTTATACCAGTCTTGCCAATTTTTATTATGACATTTTGCTACTTCAGTAATATTGATATTCCAATCACTATCTCGTTTTACAATAATAATTCTGTTTTCATGATAAATTTCTAATTCTACAATTTGATTTGAAAACAACTTTTTTGAACGTATCCTAGAATCTTTTTTTTTTTTTACTCTTTGCTTTTTCTATTTTTTTTGTCTTACGTTCTTTCGAATTTCGGACAGTTGTAACATGGCTAAT
>CAVYIL010000021.1:0-6199 GCA_963768325.1 uncultured Flavobacteriaceae bacterium
AGTTGGATTACTCATTAGTTTGATCTAGTTAATTCTGCCGATGAAGTTACTAATTATCTGTTAATTTAAAGCCTATGATTTTATACCATGCAACATTCACTTTATTTACTATATTTTATTTCTAATAAAAAAACATTAAGTAATAAATTGCTTATCTAATTGCAAAATTATTTATTTTAGTCAAATCTTCATTTTAAGAAGAAATTTAAAAAATACTACATCATCATGCGTTTATTTATATTTCTTATTGCAATCCTGGTATTAAATAGCTGTAATACAGATAAAAAAACAAAAATTGATGATGAAAAAAGAGTGCCAGAGCGTGGAGAATTAAGTCAGGATTCAAAAATATTTCTTGGTAATAGGTTATTTTCAGAAAAAACATGTGTCACTTGCCATGCCGTAAACAAAACAAAAATAGGGCCATCGGTTGTTGATATTATGCATGTTTATAAAGAAAATAATGCCGATATCGTGGCATTTTTAAAAGGACATTCAAAACCTATTGTAGACACTACCGCCAGCCAGGTAGCTATTATGCAAGCTAATATTGATGGTTTTTTAAAAGAAATAACCGATGAAGAATTAAATGCCATAGCTACCTATATGATGCATGTAGATGAATTGAGCAATAAATATTTCCGTGAATAATTGATGACTCACAAATACCAATAAAAAAACACTAGAAAAATCATTTGTAAATCACTGCCTGCCTTGAGCATTTCGACTTCGCTCAATATAAACTTCGTCAGATCTCCTGAGAAAAAAAATAGACAAATGTGACAAATATCATATTATTTATGAAATACCTATCGTTTATTTGCGATAAGAAATTAAAGTAGCTTTTAAGATTAAGTTATTGACAATTTTAAAGATTGGTCGCAAAATACATCTGACCTAAAAAATCAATACACAAAATCAGATGAAAAGAAGTTTAGAACATATAGAATATAAGGAAAATACCGAAGCTTTGGCAAAATTTGCTAAAGCTTTAGGGCATCCTACTCGTATTGCTATTTTAAATCATCTTGAAAATCAATCGTGTTGTTTTACAGGAGATTTGGTTGATGTATTACCGATTTCTCAATCAACTGTATCACAACATTTAAAAGAATTAAAAAATGCAGGTCTAATTCAAGGAGAATTAAAACCACCAAAAATAAAGTATTGTATCAATCAAGAAAACTGGAAAATTGCAAAAACCTTATTTCAACAATTTTTTGATTGATATTTTTTTAATAATTATATCGTCTATTGGCGATAAACAAATATAAATATTATGACCAAAGTAATTAAAATATTAGGAACAGGTTGTCCAAAATGCCAATCAATGACAGGTATTGTTAAAGATGTAGTTACCGAAAATAACATTGATGCAACTATTGAAAAAGTCGAGGATATAATGGAAATTATGAAGTTCAACGTAATGACCACACCAGCTTTGGTAATAGATGATGTTATAACAATAAAAGGTAGAGTTCCTTCAAAAGATGAAGTATTGGCTCTTTTAAACTAAGTCAAACCTACTATGGATTACCAAATGAAGGCCTCATCCGTTTCAGGAACTATTAGCACGATAGAAAATGTTTGATTGGGTACAAAACATAGCAGATTGGTTGGTTTATGATGTTTTGAATATGAACCAAGGACAACATTTAGCAGAAGCCTTAAACTTCTTTATTTATGACACCACAAAGATTCTAATCCTTCTTTTTGTTGTTATCTTTTTTATGGGAATTGTCAATAGTTACTTTCCCATAGACAAGGTTAAAAACTATCTGTCAAGAAATAAATTATACGGATTAGAATATCTTATGGCAAGTCTTTTTGGTGTGGTAACACCTTTTTGTTCTTGTTCGTCAGTTCCTTTATTTATTGGTTTTGTAAGAGGTGGAATTCCATTAGGTGTAACCTTTTCTTTTTTGATTACTTCGCCTTTGGTCAATGAAGTGGCTATCGGACTTTTTGTTGGCTTGTTTGGATTAAAAACAACTATTATTTATGTGGTTAGTGGTGTGTTATTGGGTACAATATCTGGTATCATTCTTCAAAATCTAAAATTGGAACGCTATCTAACACCTTGGGTAAAAGAAGTATTAGCAAACGCTCAAAGAGAACAAGATATATTTCAAGCAGAAAAACAAACTTTTAAACAACGTTTGCCAATTATTTGGGCAGAAGTCGTAAAAATCCTTAAAGGTATCATTCCTTATGTAATAGTTGGAATCGCAATTGGCGGATTAATGCACGGTTATATTCCAGAAGGATTTTTTGAAAAGTATATGGACAAGGACAATCTTTTTGCTGTTCCTATTGCTACGATTTTGGCTGTGCCAATGTACTCAAATGCATCAGGCATACTTCCAGTAGTTCAGGTATTGGTTGCTAAAGGTATTCCGTTAGGAACTGCCATTGCTTTTATGATGGGAGTTGTGGGTTTGTCATTACCAGAAGCTATGCTCTTAAAAAAAGTAATGACTTTAAAACTAATTGCCATCTTTTTTGGTGTCGTTACACTTTGCATCATCATTTCAGGATATTTATTTAACATCATATTATAAACCATAAATCAATAAAAATGAAATCGAAGAATCACGAAAACAAAAATAAATTTAAAGCGATGAGTAAAACAATCAAATTTTTCACAGTTTTAGCCATTAGTTTAATACTTACATCTTGTAATGGTCAAGATAAAAACAAAGCAGCTTCTTTAGATCAATCTGTTTCAAAAATAGAAGTTCTTGATTTTCATTCAACACACAGATGTATGACTTGCAATGCTATTGAAGCCAATACGAAATACACGTTGAAACTTATTTTGCAAAGGAATTAAAAAATGGAAAAATTACATTTCAAGTAATGAATATTGACAAGAATGAAAATACAAATTGCTGAAAAATTTGAAGCTTCAGGAACCTCTTTATTTTTAAACGTTATTGGTAGCAAAAAAGAAAAACAGATAGATTTAACTGATTTTGCCTTTATGAACGGAAATGAGCAAGATGTCTTTACAGATAGACTAAAAAACAAATTGGAAAAACAACTTAAAAACTCTAAATGGATTTTTTACAATCTCTTTTAGAGAATTATAATATCCCAATATTTCGGCATTTGTACTTGGCTTAATGACAGCCATTAGTCCTTGTCCGTTGGCAACTAATATTACTGCAACAGCATATATTTCCAAAAATATTTCGAGTAAAAAGAAAGTGTTTTTAAGTGGCTTATTATATTCTTTCGGAAGAGCATTTAGTTATACTACTATTGGTTTGATATTATATTTTGGTGCAAGTAAATTTCATATTGCATTATTTTTTAATCAGAATGGAGAAAAATATTTAGGTCCTTTATTGATAATCATTGGTTTGATTATGCTAAATATTATCAAACTCAATTTTTTAGGAAAATCGAATTTTCAAGAAAAACTATCAGAAAAATTTAAGAACAAAGGTCTTTTAGGCTCTTTTTTGATAGGTGTAGTTTTTGCTTTGGCATTTTGCCCTTATAGTGGAGCATTATTTTTTGGGATGTTGATTCCTATGACAATTGCAACGGCAGACGGACTTTATTTACCCATTGTATTTGCATTTGGAACAGGGTTGCCTGTAATTCTTTTTACGTATTTATTGGCTTTTACAGCAGGAAAAGTAGGAGTATTCTACAATAGAATTACTAAAATTGAAAAGGTTATGCGAACAGTTGCAGGTGTTGTTTTTATATTGACTGGATTGTATTATGTTTTAATTTTTACGGGAATACTAAAATAGCCAACGAAATTATTATGTGAAATTTTAAAATAAAAGTTAAAATATTTTTTTATATCTAACCGATTGTTTAGTTTTGTCATGTAATTAGAAATAATGCCAAGAAAAAAAGAATATAGCGAAGACATAGTGGTTGAAAAAGCAATGAACCTTTTTTGGCGAAATGGTTATGAAACTACTTCAATGCAAATGCTTGAAAAAGAAATGGGTATTAATAAGTTTTCTATTTATTCAAGTTTTGGAAATAAACATGGTCTATTCCTTGAAAGTCTGAAGAGTTATAAAAGAAAAGTTAATTCAATTTTTGAAGAATTTAAAAATTCGAATAATGGGGTAGAAGACATTAAAGACTTTTTCTATAATTCCGTTAACATTTGTAAAATTGATGGTAATCAAAAAGGTTGTTTGGTAACAAATACTTATTATGAATTTTCAGAAAGGGAAGATGACCTCATTAATGAACAAATGAATTCTTTTATGAATGATCTAAAGGAATTATTAATTGAGAAATTAAAAATGGATACTGCGAAAGATGAAGAAACGGTATTAAAACAAGCTAATTATTTATTATTAGCCAAACATGGTTTGGCAGCAGCCTCAAGAGTAAATAATGAAAAAGAAATAGAAGATTATATTGAAATGACCTTCAAAAATTTATAAACATTTTTTTTAATCTAAATCTAAACGATTGTTTAGTTATTTAATAATTAGTAAATCAGAAAAATTATGAACAAAGTATTATTTATCACTAACTTATTAATGGGCCTTGTCTTATCGCGATTTGCTATTTCAAAATTAACCGGCTGGGAAATTTCTGTTAATGCCTTTATCGAAATGGCAAAACCCTTAGGTATCGACCCTACCTTTTTTAGAGTATCCACAGGAATCATAATTTCAGCTGTAGTAGTTGCTTACTTAGTAACGGCTATTTTTAGTTTGTTTAATACATATTCAATGATCAAAACTAAAATTCCTTTTAAAAGATGGGCCATTCTAACAAATTATTTCGGATTACTTACCATGGTAGGTGCACTCATAGCAGAGTTTTCCTTAAGAGTTCAACCTAAATGGTTATTGGTTTATATCGCTTTAGGAATCATACTATTTTCATCAATAAACATTTTCATTTTAAATAAACAACAGTTAATACAAAAACAATAAATAAAAAATTATGACAACATTAAAAATTCACAACATAGAAAATGCACCAGAAGGTAGCAAAACATTTTTAGAACAATCGCTAAAACAAAACGGTAGGGTACCAGGATTGCACGGCGTTTTAGCCGGAGCACCAGAATTATTGGAAGCTTACCAAACGTTGCACAAACTCTTCACGCAATCTTCCTTCAACAATGAAGAATTAACGGTGGTTTGGCAAACAATTAATGTAGAACATGAATGTCATTATTGTATACCTGCGCATACAGGTATTGCTAATATGATGAAAGTAGACGCCTCATTAAGTGAAGCATTAAGAAATAGAACAGCAATGCCAACTGATAAATTGCAAGTCCTACACGATTTTACCTTAAAGGTTGTTCGCAATCGCGGACACGTAACACAAGAAGATTTGAACATCTTTTATGAAGCAGGCTATGGAGAACAACAAGTTTTAGAGGTTATTTTGGGCTTATCTCAAAAGGTGATAAGCAATTATACAAATCATATTGCCAACACACCAGTGGATGCACCTTTTCAAAAATTTGCTTGGAAAGCAGAAACAGTATAAATCTGATATAAATAAGATAAGTTCAAACTAAAGGTTTGAGCTTATCTACTTTTAAAACCAATTATAAAGAAATCAGTTAAAATAATTGCTTGAATTTTAGGCGTTGTGATGTGATTGCACCAATTATAAAAACTGCGGGGTGTACAGCAATTACTATATTTACTAAAATGCCCTATAATGTACCGCGTGGCGCCTGCCCGTGCCCCAACACGGGGTAAGCTTTGCGTTGATAAAAGCTAAATAATACAATCCTTTTCTGTAAAGTTTTACTCAAAAATTTCTCTAGAATGTTAATGAAATCGGAGGATGAGATTAGGTGATAGCCAAACTCATTCAAGATTCACGAGCTCCTATTTATAAAAATAGAGGGAGCGAGTAAACACGCTTTTTACGAAGCGACGATAGGAGTGGAGCGGAATGTGTGTGGAATGGAAATAAAGGTAATAGTCTGAAAAATGATTAATAAATTATTTCGCACAATAAAATCAACCATTATAAATGGTTTAAAAACTTTAAGTGAAATCAATATTTTTACATAATTCAGGACTCAAAGTGTCTTAGATCAAAACACATAGCAATTATTTTGTTTAAATATTTATGGATATAGTTAAACATTTTATATATTTGTATTTAAATGTATGATCATACACGTTATTATAAAATGAAAAAAGATAAAAAACCAGATAATGTAGTTTTTAATACCACC
>CAVYIL010000022.1:0-25956 GCA_963768325.1 uncultured Flavobacteriaceae bacterium
TATATTACAATCCAATGCTCAGGATTTTGATCTTAATAGTTCTAGATATGAAATAAATATTGAAAATGAAATCCAAGAAGCCAGTAGTGATTATATTGGCACATATGCATCTAGTGAAGACTATCATCGCCTAGAAATTAAAAAAGCAGTTGGGATAGACTGGGAGATCTCTGTAAAATATGAAATAACCGATTATTGGGATAACTCTATTAATTTCCAATTGCGCCGTACTGGTAGCGGTATCGGTACAGGCACTGTAACAGGCGGTACCGTATACCAACTAGTTACTCCCATAGAAAATTTATTTATTTCAGGAAATGGTAACAAAGAGGATATTCCTATACAACTACAATTAAGTAATATTTCTGTATCATTACCAGTAGAAAATTACAAAATAGATGTAATATATACTTTTATAGCAATGTAAACCTAATCAATAAGCAAACTTTATTAATATTGAAACACATTCTGCGATTTTATTTCTGAATAAATAAAGACTAAAATCACTCCATTTTTAACTCTAGCTTTTCCGCAAAATAATCACAAAAATCTTTCATCGTCGCAGTCATCTTCTCATCCTGAGTAGCACGATTAAAAGTATCACTCATAGAAACTAAAGTCTGATGAAAAAAAATCTTCATCTCATCAATAGGCATGTCCTTAGTCCATAAATCAATCTTAAGACTTTCCTTATTCTTACTATCCCAAACAGATAAAAACAAAGCCCTCGTTTCCTCATTTTCGACCCCACCATCCTTAGCAGTCCACTCTAATCGTTCAGGAATGCGGTTTTCGTCTAATTCTATATCTATAACTATATTAGATTTATGTATACTTGCCATTATCTTACAGGTTTATATTTTGATGTTTTAAAAATTGTTTCAGCATCTAACATTAATAATTGTCGCAAAGATACACTGTTATTCTTCATATATGACGATACAATTCGCCACCCAATATACTGACCCACTCTATCCGGTGCCTCCTTATCAACCTCTTCTAAATAAAACTTAGAAAAAGGAGCAGGATACAAAAACCTAGACAACAATTCATTATCTGTACTATACAGCAATTGCTTATCTATAAAATAACGCCATACCTCCTCTTCATTCGCTTCCATCCAAGCATATTGATCCTTCGTATACCCTATTTTACTCTCATCAGAATAATCCGGAAGGAACAAATTTTTTAAATACAACTCCTTGCCATAAAAAATAATATTAGCTAGAAATGTCCTATTTCTAGGCAACTCTACAAGCTGTTTAGCATACATAGTAGCAACATCCGGTAAAATTTGTTCTCTTTCAAAATTTCGTTTTAAATACTCCTGTATTCCCTCATAAAAATGATGATCCTTTCCTAAATAAGTATCTAAAGCTATTATAAGTAAATCCCCAGATAAAATAACCTTATTACGATAATTCACATCCGACGTAACAGTAATAACCCTAGGAACTTTTACCTCTGGAAAATAATATTTTATATACTGCAATAGAGATATCAAATCCTCCTCTTCTTTAGAAAAATCATTAAACACCTTATCCACCTCCACATTTAGCTCTACTTGTATTGTATCTTTTAATTTATTAAGCCAAACACTATCTGAATATTTAGATGGAAATAAAAAAGGAAAACTTTCTTTGGCATCTGATAATGTTTCTGGATTTAGTTTAGCAAAAATTTTATCAAACCTTTCAACCTCCAATGACACTGGAATTTTTTCAACCTCCTTTTTTATATTATTTTCTCTGCCACACGACAATAAAGAACAAATAACAAAACTAATTGTTAAAAATTTAATACTGTTTTTTCTAAAATTATAATTTCTCATAAAATAAATCCTATAATTGCAGAACGCCATCTTTTTTTATTAATTTTATAATCACAAATGTAATATCTAATAATGGATTCTAAAGAATAAAAAACATTCAATAAATATTACTTTTAACTAAACAACACACAAAAAAACACGAATATTATTATATGCAAACTGAAAAAGTTATCGACCATATCGTAAATTGGCTAAAAGAATATGTTACTAACGCAAAAATGAATGGTTTTATAGTCGGAATCAGTGGCGGGATTGATAGTGCGGTTACTTCTTCATTATGTGCAAAAACAGGTTTTCCAACACTATGTATAGAAATGCCAATACATCAAGCCACAAGCCAAGTTAATAGAGCGCAAGAACATATCACATCATTAAAAAGTAAATACCCCAACATTTCTAGCACTAATGTAGATCTTACCTCTGTTTTTGAACAATTTAAATCTGTAAACCCTAATACCGATGACATTAATCAACAATTAGATTTAGCACTTGCCAACACCAGAGCCAGATTAAGAATGACAACACTATATTACTATGCGGGATTACACCACTACTTAGTAGTAGGAACCGGCAATAAAATAGAAGATTTCGGAGTAGGTTTTTATACCAAACACGGAGACGGAGGGGTAGACATAAGTCCAATAGCAGATTTATTAAAAAGTAATGTATACGAATTAGGAAAAAGCTTAGAAGTTCCACATTCCATACAGATAGCAACCCCTACTGATGGGTTATTTGGCGATAGCAGAAGCGATGAAGACCAAATTGGAGCAAGCTATGACGAATTAGAATGGGCTATGAAAATGAAAGATGAAGAAAAAGATTATAATCATTTTACAGGAAGGCAAAAAGAAGTATTAAAAATCTACAACACCCTAAACAACGCTAATCAACACAAAATGAACCCTATACCTGTCTGCAAAATACCCTTTAATCTACTATAATATGTATCTTATCGATAAGTGAACAAAAAAAACTACCAAAAATCAGTTTATAGCAATTTTGTAATTACTTTTATTTTTTATAATTATTGCACTCTGAAAATGTTAGACCTAATAATTATAAAACTAAATATTATCAATTGTAGACAATAATGACAACTGTATTAATTGCCGATCATCACCCAATTACAAGAAAAGGAATTATTTCTTTACTTCAAGACACAGAAGATTTTGAAATTACGGGTAAAGTAAGTAGTGGTAATGAAATGTATGACATTTTAAAAACCGATACTCCAGACATACTCATTATGGAGTTAGACTTACCGCAGATCAATGGTATCATGGCATTGAGAACCATAAAGAAAGAATTTATTGGGATTAAGGTGATAATCTTTAGCTCACACCCCGAAGAAATGTATGCTTTAAGCGCCATTAAAGCTGGTGCATCTGCTTATCTTTCTAAGACAGTATCAACCGTAACCCTAAAAAAAGCTATTGAGCGTGTTGCTAGAGGAGGCATATATCTTAACGACAACTTAACCAAACTATTAGCTAACGGAAGTGCCAATGACAGCAATATGGTTGTAAAATACAAAAAACTTTCTTCCAGAGAAATCGAAGTGTTAAATCTACTTTCTTCCGGAAAACGAAATAAAGATATTGCGAGTACTTTGTCTATAAACGAAAAAACTGTCAGTACATATAAAACACGTTTGTTAAAAAAACTTAAAGTAGATAATCTTGCCGATCTAATTCATCAATCAAGACTCTTACACATCAGTTAAACGACTCTATTTAGTTTGTCTGACAAAACTTTTTTCAAAGAAATATAATCCATAATATCCTGTAAAATCTCCTGTGAACCATTATTAATATCCTCTGTACTTTTGGGATCAGGAGCTTTCAAATCATCAGAAAGTTCTTTAATTTTTTGATTTATTAAAAATCTACGCAAATTAAGAATAACATCACTTACATATCTAGAAACAGTAACCTCTTTTCGTTTCACATGTATCTCTTGATCCTCCCATCTATGCAAAACATGATGCTCTTCATTCATCAATATCGCAGTAACCTCGTACACCATATCAGAAGATAACTGATCCATAAAACTCTCTACTTTAAAATCATCTCCCAAATTTAATTGAACGATTAAAGAATCATACATTTCTTTAAACCCCTCATTAGCAAACTCAATCTCGTCATCCTGAAGATCTAAATAAATTTTTTCAAACACTTTAATCGTGCTAACCTCAGGTTCTAAAACAAGATCACCATCCTCATTTTCTTTCATTATCAAATCCTCAAACTCTTCCTCTTGTTTTCCATATAATAACAATATCTCTATAATCTTACGCTCCAACTCATATTGCTCATCCACCTTTAAAGATTTCTGATCCTGAGACTTCACTATTCCAAAAGAATCTTTATAAGTTTTTTTCTTTTTAGACAAAACTTTATCACCCACTTTTAGAATCTGAGCCAAAGTATCAAAAAGTACATTTTCAGAAATATCCATAATTCGAGAACACTCCTGAACATAAATTTCTCGTTTAATAACATCCGGAATTTTAGAAATACTAGTTACCATATCTCTAACCAATTCCGCTTTTTTTACAGGATCATCCTTTGCTTCATTATGAAGCAAAGACGCTTTAAAACCAATAAAATCTTGAGCATTACTTTCTAAATACGAAGTAAGCTCACTAAGTGTATTTTGTTTAGCAAAACTATCCGGATCTTCCCCCTCTGGAAAACTACATACTTTCACATTCATCCCTTGCTCCAAAATCAAATCTATCCCTCTAATAGAAGCTCGAATCCCTGCTGCATCCCCATCAAATAATACCGTAATATTTTTTGTTAATCTATTAATCAAACGTATTTGATCAGGGCTTAAAGCTGTGCCTGATGAGGAAACTACATTAGAAACTCCCGTTTGATGAAATTGAATAACATCTGTATATCCTTCTACTAAATAACAATTATCCTCTTTGGCGATTGATTGTTTAGCATAATAAATACCATATAAAACTTTACTTTTGTGATAAATATCACTCTCCGGAGAATTTAAGTATTTTGCTACTTTTTTATCATTAGTTAATATACGCCCCCCAAAACCTAACACCCTTCCAGACATAGATTCTATAGGAAACATTACCCTCCCCTTAAACCTATCAAATTGTTTTTCTTCTTTTACAATTGTAAGTCCTGTTTTTTCCAAATACTTTAACTGATACCCTTTTTTAACAGCATCATTAGTAAAAGCATCCCAAATATCTGGAGAATACCCTAAACTAAACTTTTTTATTGTCTCATTTGTAAAACCACGTTCTTTAAAATAAGTCAAACCTATAGCTTTTCCTTGTTCAGTATTATTCAGAGTATGCTGAAAAAATGTATTTGCATATTCACTAACCAAATACATGCTCTCCTTTTCATCTGCCTGCAATTTTTGCTCATTACTCTGTTCCGTTTCTTGAACTTCTATATTATACTTTTTAGCCAAATATTTTATAGCCTCAGGATATGTAAAATGTTCATGCTCCATCAAAAAAGCAACAACATTACCACCTTTACCACTAGAAAAATCTTTCCATATCTGTTTTACAGGAGACACCATAAAAGATGGAGAACGCTCATCACTAAATGGGCTAAGCCCCTTAAAATTACTTCCTGCTTTTTTTAACTGAACAAAATCACCAATCACCTCTTCTAATCGAGCAGTTTCAAACACAGCATCTACGGTAGCCTTATGGATCATAGGTTTTTTTCTAAAAAATTGAATACAATAACTCCCTGTAGGAATATTTCAAAAAAACATGAATTACACCATTCTCCTTACGAATTTACTGTAAGAAGTGGTTTAAGCTTTTTCAATTCGCTATAAAAATGTTCTTTTTACTCAATTGAAATGTAAAAAACATCTATTTTTTCCAGAATCAAAAAAGCTTAAACCACTTCTAAAAGAAAATAGCACTATAAAAAATTCACTTTTAAATCTTCCTATACATTTAGCAAAAATAACACAATTATCGATATTCAAATCTAATCTATAACGAATTAAAAAAAAGGACTGCCAAAAAAATGGCAGCCCCTCGAGTAATAAATCAAAAGAGTTGGTTAATTCTTTTATCTTGCTATTACAAATTTTCTAGTCAATTCTAATTCATTTTTATTAGATGTAAATCGAATAAAATATGTTCCTAATGACAAATCACTAACGTCAATACGTGATTTTTTACCTTGATTAGTTATTTCTTTTACTAACTGACCATACATAGAAAAAACCTTAACATTATCAATTGATTTACCTTTATTTTCAACTTTGAGAACCTCCTTAGCTGGAACAGGAGAAATTCTAAATATTTCATCATTAGAATCTCTTAATGTATATGTCTCTAATCGCGATTTAGACACCTTTGACACCTCTCCATCAGCCGTTAATTTAATATCATCTATAGCTAAATCCGCTCTCCAACTACCACCTGTTACTCGATTAAATCTTAATTTTAATCCAGAACCTAAATACGCCTTCAGGTCAATAACAGCTTTATACCAAGAATTACCTTGGTTACCTGTCTTTTTCCATACACTTACCCAAGTTTCTCCATCATCATTACTAGCCTCTACATCAATCGATCCCATATCATTTGATCCATACATATGGTATTGGAAAGAAAAATTTGCTGCTGTAGTGTCATTAAGATCAAAACAAGGCGAATTAAGTATCGCTTTCTTATTAGGATACCCCTCCCCATTTCCTGTTGCTTCTACATAAAGATAATAAGTATCATCTGCAGCACTTTCTGGTCCTGTCTTATTAGACAGTGTTCCCTCAGAATTGATTATCCAATCTATATCATCATCAGTACCTTGTGTCCAATCTCCTAAAGAATTTTCAAAACTTTCATTGTAAGGAATTCTCAAACCATCTATACAGCCAGGACCTGTAGAACTTTCTAATGTTGTTACACTTACACTATCACTCTCTTCAGATTGATTTCCAGAAGCATCTTTTGCCTTAACCATAAAAGTATATGTAGTTTCAGGAACAAGACCAGTTACAATATAAGTTGTTCCTTGCACCGTAGCAATAACACTATTATCCTTATATATATCATACCCAGTAACCCCAATATTATCCGTAGAAGCAGTCCAATTTAATGTCGTTTCTCTTGCTGTAGTATTAGAAGCAACCAAATCAGTTGGCTTAGTAGGAGGCTCATTGTCCTCTATAGCTGGCTCTAATTTAAAGGCTACTACATGGCTTCTCCTCACTTTTGGAGATGGTCCTTTCATATATTCACTTATGAACCAAAAAGTAGAATCATCAAGTGGATCCAGTGTTATCTGTGAATAATCACCATATCTACCATCTCCTCTATTCGTTTGAACATCACCATCCACAACCTTCTGTTCTACTGCAGTCATAGTTCCTAATGGATCATTTGCCATTCTACCAGTATATCTTAATGATGTATATACCGCATCACTAACAACTGTATATCCCAATCCTATATTTCCTTTAGAATCCATACCTATACTTCCACAAAAAGCACTAAGCCCATCTGGTTGAACATAAGTTCCTTCTTGATAAATCTCCCAAGGTTCACCATCTTCTACTTGTCTTAATTCATACCAGCGAATCCCTGCTAAACTATCTGACCCTGTCAAATCGACAACAAAATTCATAACCACCGAATTATACGTAGAAAAACGTCTATAGTTAGTCATATACATCATTGTAGCCTGAATAGCATCTATATCAGGTCCATTTCCTGGCTCATCAAGATTCTGAAAAGATCCCCCATCAAACACACTATCAAATGCCGAAGTATTAATTTTTTCTGGCTGAGAAATAGTAGAATTTTCTGGAGTAGACCAATCGACCTTAGTTGTCCATATTTTTAAGTGATCTGTAGACACCCCTGACCAAGCATCATCTTGCATGTATACAATAGAACAATTTACCCCTGCAGGTGGCAAAGTTGCACCTGTCGCATTAAATCCTGCTGGGCTATAAAAACCACTAGTCGTTATTCCCGGAAGTGGAAATCCGATTACTTTTGCAGAAGTATCTCCTATTAACATTTTATCTCTTTCTACCACAAACACAACCTCACTGGTATCCGCACTACTTTGATTTTTATTAGCAGTTATATAATACCCATCTTGCCAAATTGATAATTTTTCGTAATCTGGAAAAGAACCCGTATTAAATCTATAGGTGTACCATCCATCATTAACCGGATCCGATCCTTTGCATATTGCTATTAAAAAACCGTTTGGAGAATCACTAAACTCCATAACGATAAACCTATCAGCAAAGTTATCGTATACCACCACTGGATCCCCTAAAGTTTCTCCCGGAAACAAAGTGCCTAATGATGCTTCTGGTAATAGTACATTACCCAATCGATCTAAAATCCCAAAACCCGAATTAAATGCATATACATAATGATTCGGACCAATAGCTCCTGTTGGATCATTAAGAACCGTACCTATATGAGCATCAAAAGAAGCTACTGGGGCTTTAACCCCCATTCTAGACGCTTCTTTTTGTTGTTGAACAAGAGGGTCCATACCTTTTGGAAAACCTTTTCCTGGAATCAATCTATTTAGCCCTCTTCGTTTGGGAGGAGCAACATGTTCTAATCCCTTTGCTGACATAATATTATCCATAGAGGATAATGCTGGGATTTCTCTCATGTATTCAGATGTTCCATGATAACTTGCTTTTAAAGAATTATTTTGTGCTAATAGACAGAAACTGCTTAGCATAAAAAATGCAACGTAAAATAATTTTGTATTCATATATCAATAGTTTGGTTATTAATTTCATAGTAAACCAATTCTTGACATAAGTAGGAATTTAACTTGATTTAGGGAGGGGGAAACACAAGTAATAATTTTCAATATATACCGTAAAAATCAGTTCATTTATGAGAACGCAAATATAGATATTTTCAATTAATATAAAAATCACATATAATTGATTTACAGTGTTTTGCGTGATTACATCAGTAAGTTTACGGCTTAAAAATAATAAGATTTACGGTTTTTTTAATTATAAAAACACCATCTTTTTAACAAAAAAAATATTTTAGTAACTACCAATACCACACCAATTCTACCCTCAGGGGCAATTAGCCTTTTATCTATACAATAAAAAAATATTTATAAATTGCAGCCTCAAGCATCCGTAAAATTATTTTTATTTTTTTTGCATTTTTTTTAATCATATAAAGATTATACTACAAAAAAACACAATAATTCTTTACAAAACAGTTAAATAATAACTAGCAATTAGAAAATCCTACATTAAGAAAATTTAGGAAAGAAATAAACAAAATGTAACTATTCACCCAGTTAATTTATTTATTTTCAACGTGTTAAAAACTGTGTTTTTACTTTAGTTAGCAATTTGTAAACTTTAAAATAAAATAATGACACTAAAATCAGAGTTTTGATTATAAATCATCAATAAAATAAAGATTTTTACGCCATATACTTAGAAATATTTAATAAAAATGGCTGAATAGTTACAACAAAATTCTAGTAATGCTATTTTTAGGATTCGAAGCGGTTTAAACTTTTTGAGATATTGATGGAAGAACATTTTTATAGCAAATTGAAAAAAATTAAACCACTTCTTCTTCAATAAGTAAAAAAGACAAGTTTTCTAAAACAGAAAACACCGTCAACAGTATTTATTTTTTTCGTTCAATCACATAATCTACCATAAGCTCTAAAGATGATTTGTACTCTGAATCTGGGAACTCTGATAAAATAGCTAGTGCATCTATTTTAAACTTATCCATAACTTTAATAGCGTAATCCAATCCTCCCACTACTTTCACGAAATCAATTACTTCTTTAACTCTTTTTCTATCTTTATTATGATTTTTCACAGAATTGATAAGCCATTTCTTTTTTTCCTTTGAGCAATGATTAAGAGCATAAATTAAAGGAAGGGTCATTTTTTGTTCTTTAATATCTATCCCAGTTGGCTTACCTATAGCTGTATTTCCATAATCAAATAAATCATCCTTAATCTGAAAAGCCATTCCGATAAGTTCACCAAATTTACGCATTTTTTCAACTATTGGCGAACTCGGTTTAACAGAACACGCCCCTAAGCTACAGCAAGCTGCAATTAATGTTGCTGTCTTTTGACGAATAATCTCGTAGTATACATTTTCTGTAATGTCTAAATTTCGACTCTTTTCAAATTGCAGCAATTCTCCTTCGCTCATTTCTCGGACAGCCACGGATATAATCTTCAATAAATCAAAATCTTCATTATCGATCGATAATAAAAGCCCTTTAGATAATAAATAATCACCAACTAAAACTGCAATTTTATTTTTCCATAAAGCATTAATAGAAAAGAAGCCTCGTCTTCTATTAGAATCATCCACAACGTCATCATGCACTAAAGTAGCCGTATGAATTAGCTCTATAACAGATGCACCTCTATATGTACGTTCATTGACCTTACCATCAGAAACCATTTTTGAAACCAAAAAGACAAACATTGGTCGCATTTGTTTTCCTTTTCGATTAACAATATAATGTGTAATCCTATTTAATAACGCAACTTTTGAAGACATGGATTCAGAAAACTTTTTTTCAAAAAGTTCCATTTCCTCAATAATAGGTAGCTTTATTTGCTCTACAATTTTCAATACAAAATACTTAGTTCCATTTTATTACTTATGCGAAGATAATATAAATAGTTTGTTGTCTTAAAGAATTAAATCATTTGTAATAAAAAGAACGATAAATAAGTGCGTTTACAACACTCTATGCTATACTTATCAAGTGTATATATTGAAGTGGTTTAAACTTTTTTGATTCTGGCGAAAAAGTTTAAACCACTTCATTATGTTTTATTTGCCAATTGTCCACAAGCTGCATCTATATCTTTACCCCTACTACGACGTACATTAACAACAAAACCTCTAGACTCTAAGCCTCTAATATAATTCTGCATAGCTTTTTCTGTCCCTTGCTGAAATTGTCCATCATCTATAGGGTTATACTCTATCAAATTAACTTTACATGGAACATAGGAGCAAAACTTTATTAAAGCCTCTATATCTTCTTTACTATCATTGATCCCATCCCAGACAATATACTCATAGGTCACTCTACTTTTAGTTTTTGAATACCAATACTCTAATGCTTCTTTTAATTCTATAAGCGGAAACGTTTCATTAAAAGGCATAATTTCTGTCCGTACTTTATCTATTGCTGAGTGAAGTGAAACCGCTAACTTAAATTTTACCGCGTCATCTGCCATTTTTTTGATTATTTTTGGCACACCTGAAGTTGATACCGTAATTCTTTTAGGAGACATCCCTAACCCTTCAGGAGAAGTTATTTTGTCAATAGCTTTTAATACATTATTATAATTCATCAACGGTTCCCCCATCCCCATAAAAACTATATTAGATAATGGACGATTATGATATAATTTACTCTCTTTATCAATAGCTAATACTTGGTCATAAATTTCATCAGCGTTAAGATTCCTCATCCTCTTTAGACGAGATGTTGCACAAAATTTACAATCCAAGCTGCATCCTACTTGTGATGACACACAGGCTGTTGTTCTTGTTGGCGTTGGAATCAACACAGATTCCACCACAAGTCCATCATGAAGTTTAACCGCATTTTTTATAGTCCCATCAGTACTGCGTTGCATCTGATCAACCCTAACATGATTGATAACAAAATCCTGTTCTAGCATTCTTCTAGTTTCTTTAGAGATATTGGTCATATCATCAAAACTATGTGCTCCCTTACTCCACAACCAATCATAAACCTGATTTCCTCTAAAAGCCTGACTGCCTATTTTTTCAAAAAAATGTCGTAATTGCTCTTTAGTTAGTGCTCTAATGTCTTTTTTTTCTAACTTCATATCAAAACAAAAGTATAAAAAGGAAAAAGATTTTAAGTGTGAATGAGAAACTCATTTTTTCACACCTAAAATCTTTTTCCTTAATTTTATAATGTATGCTTATTTTTTAGGAGTTTTTACCCTTCTCCATTTATCAACTCCTCTAACTCCTCTTATTTTAACATTTAACACATCTTGATCGTCTTCATCAAGCCAAATCTGACATTCTGATATCTCTCCGTTTTTTATATCGGTATACATTCCATCATCATATTTATTGTCTCCCTTTGGTCTTAGCTTCTTAATAATAACTAAACCTTCTACATTTTTATTTTTATCTTCCCCCTTACACTCATAACAAATAGCATCTCTCTCTGATTGACGTAGCATTCTTTCTACCGCCCCAAAAACCATCTTATTTATCACATATAATTGAACTATACTAATAGCAACACCTGACTTTCTATCATACGTCTTCCATTTTCCTAAAATTTGGTTCCCTGCATTAGAACTTAATAAATCCTCTTTTAATTTTAAATCAACAGGATTATCTCCTAACCATATTTTAAAAAATGCCTTTTTAAAATCTAAGCTTTTAACAGAACCTAATTTTTCTCTATTTCTATAGATTGACATAGCTCCACCCTTTAAATAAACAAACTTAAAAATTTCGTACTTATTTATCTCAGTGGGTAAAAAACTTAAAAAATTTCGTATTGAATCTTCTATAAGATAACTATTACCATCAGTTGCTCGTTCTAATCCATTTCTAAACATTTCTTTCAATTCAATACTATTTAATGAACTAGAAGTAATCTTTAGAGTAAGTGCCATATCTTTATCCACATTAGCAACCTTAACACCTTCATCAACCTCAAAATCAAGATATAACGCAATTGCATATAACTTATCTAAGCTTCCCGCTCCATTAAGCATTAATTCTACTCCTTCAAATTTACTTATATTATTAAATTGAACGTTATCTACTTTAGTTTGAGCTAAAGAAAATATAGTTATAAAAAAGACTAGGATATTTAATTTTATTTTCATCTATTTATATTTTATTGATTTTAATATATTTTGGGATTCTATCATTACAACTTAATTAATCAACCGCACATAGATAGCACACTATAATTCATCGAATCGGGTGCAAAATTAATCATATAATATTAAAAAACTAAATAGTGAATATTTGATATTTTACAATTCGATAAAAAGCAATATTAGTCGATAAAGAACGTTTTACTTGCTACAACTCCATAAAAATCCTACTGTAAAAATAGCTATTTCCGTCTGAAAAAACAAACACAATTCGCTATATATCAATTATATCATATAAAAAATTCCATTTCATAAAAATGAAACGGAATTTTATTTCAGTAATACTTTTCTTACTTATTTGTGTTTTTATAATATAAGCATAGCATCTCCGTAAGAATAAAATCTATATTTTTCTTTTATTGCTTGGGAATAAGCTTCCTTCATTAAATCATGCCCTGCAAAAGCAGAAACCATCATCAAAAGTGTTGACTTAGGTGTATGAAAATTAGTTATCATACAATTAGCTATACTAAAATCATACGGAGGAAAAATAAACTTATTTGTCCATCCTCCAAATTCATTCAATGTTTTATCCGCAGACACAGAACTTTCTAACGCTCTCATCACTGTCGTTCCTACAGAGCAAATTTTTCTTTTACTTATTATACCTTTATTAATAGTATCTACCGCCTGAGCTGTTACATAAGCCTCTTCACTATCCATTTTATGCTTAGACAAATCTTCTACTTCTACTGGGTTAAAAGTACCTAATCCCACATGTAAAGTTATTTCTGCAAAATCAACACCTTTTATCTCTAAACGTTTCATCAAATGCTTAGAGAAATGTAATCCAGCAGTTGGAGCCGCTACAGCACCTTCGTTTTTAGCATAAATGGTCTGATAACGCTCCTCATCTTCCGGTTCCGCTTCTCTTTTTATATATTTAGGCAATGGTGTCTCTCCTAAATCAGTAAGCTTCTGTCTAAACTCTTCATACGAACCATCATATAAAAAACGCAAAGTACGCCCTCTTGATGTAGTATTATCAATTACCTCTGCCACCAAACTCTCATCATCTCCAAAATACAGTTTATTTCCTATTCGTATTTTACGAGCAGGATCCACTAAAACATCCCATAAACGAGTTTCTGAGTTTAGTTCACGCAACAAAAACACCTCAATTCGAGCACCTGTTTTTTCCTTATTACCGTACAACCTTGCAGGAAAAACTTTGGTGTTATTAAAAACCATTACATCTTGTGGTTCAAAATAATCTATAATATCTTTGAACTGCTTATGTTCTATCGTTTGATCTTTTCTATTTAGAACCATTAAACGAGACTCATCTCTGTTCTCTACAGGATAGTCTGCTAACAATCCCTTTGGCAGGTCAAAATGGAAATGTGATAACTTCATTTGGCTTTTATTTTTTATGAATCTGCAAATATACGATCTAACGATAGGGGTTGTCAAGTAAATTTACATATTTTTCAGGATTCCAAAATTTTGAAATCTAATTTCTCTAAATCTAACCAAAAATCTGGATACGATTTAGAAACTACATCTGCGTCTTGTATTAACAAAGTAGTTCTTAAAGCAAGAGGAGCGAATGCCATTGCCATACGATGGTCATTATAAGTAGCTATAGCCACCCCTTTTTTTACTTCTGAATTGTCGCTTAACTTAAGTGATTCATTAGTGATACTAACACTCCCTCCTAACTTTTCAATTTCCGTTTTTAAAGCTTCTAATCGGTCTGTTTCCTTTATTTTTAAAGTATGCAATCCTGTCAAATAACAACCTATTCCTAACCCAAAACATGTAACTACTATCGTCTGAGCTATATCTGGTGAATTAGATAAATCTAAAGGGGTTGGCAACCCTATCATTTGTTTCGAATTTCTTTTTAGGGTGATACTATTAGCTTTATAAACAGTGGACACTCCTAAATTCTCATATATTTTCGCCAAAAAAGAATCTCCTTGATAACTTTGTTCTTTGTAGCTACCTAATGTAATTGACTTACTCTTTGACAAGGAGACGACACTATAGAAATAAGAAGCAGAACTCCAATCGGATTCTACTACTACATTTTTATGCATAATCTCTTTTCTCGGTTTCACACTAATCTTGTTGTCTTTAAAACTTCCTTCAACACCTACTTCATTAAGCAAACTCAAGGTCATGTTTATATATGGAACCGAAGTTACTTTTCCTTCTAAGAAAATCTCTAACCCATTGGATAGACTTGATGCTATAAGCATTAATGCAGAAATATATTGACTGCTTACATTTGCTTGTAAAGATACCGTACTAGAGGTTGGTTTTTTTCCTATTATCCTTAACGGAGGGAAACCTTCTTCTTTTTCATAACTAATATTGCACCCTAATTGTCTTAACGCATCTACCAATACCTTGATTGGACGTTGTTCCATTCTGGCACTTCCTGTAAGTATGGTTTCTCTACCTTCTTGTATTGCAAAATATGCTGTCAGAAAACGCATAGCCGTGCCCGCATGATGTATATCTATTATTTTATCCTGACTTGCTAAAGCTTTTTGAATAACTTTAGAATCATCACTATTAGAAATATTTTCTATTTCAATCTCGGGATAAAGAGCTTGTAATATTAACAATCTATTAGTTTCACTTTTAGATCCTGTAATCTGTAATGTGGCTTCTTTTATACCCGAAATGTTGTCTAATTTTAAGTCCATCTTACCGACTATCTTTTAATTTTCTAAGTTCAAAATAGTACCCTAAAATCATGCCATACAAAAACCCTCCTACAATTCTGGATGTAGCATAACGCACCCAAAGACCATTGTTAATTTTTTCAGCTCTAAAAGTTTCGTAAGCCAATCCCCCATATTGCATAAGATGTTCGGCTATACTAAAAACAATCATAAATCCTACCCCTAATAACAAGACCGATCTCCAATATTTTTTTGAAGAAATTATTTGTTTGAACATTATTTTAATTTTTGATTATTATGATGACGGTCATTATCCCGTTTTGTTTTTAATTCTAACTTTTTATCAAACGCTTGTTGAAGATCCACCCCTGTTTGGTTTGCTAAACATAATACTACAAACATTACATCCGCTAATTCTTCTCCTAGATTTTTGCCTTTATCACTTTCTTTTTCGCTTTGCTCCCCATAACGTCTAGCAATAATTCTTGCTACCTCCCCTACTTCTTCTGTTAGCTGTGCCATATTAGTCAACTCGTTAAAATAGCGTACACCGTGATCTTTTATCCAATCATCTACGGCTTGTTGTGCATTCTGGATATTCATAAATTATACTTTTTTTAAAAAACTACTTGCTCTACTTCTTTGCTTATAACCTGATTATAAAATTCTTTATTTCATACTAATTACATAATAAATCTGTATAAATATTCAAAAACAATTCTTGTGAATTTAAAATAATATAAAAGAAACCTAATCTTCCTTACTGAATTAAAGCTCTAAATAGTATGATTAATTTTTATTTTTAGTGTCTATTATTATGGTTACCGGTCCATCATTAAGAAGAGATACTTTCATGTCAGCACCAAATATACCAGTTCCTACTCGTTTGTTCAAATCTGATTCTAATTGTACAACAAAACGCTCATATAAAGGAATAGCTATATCTGGCTTTGCTGCTTTTATATAACTTGGTCTATTCCCTTTTTTAGTACTCGCGTGTAGTGTAAACTGACTTACCACTATTGCTTCTCCGTCTATGTCTTGAATGCTTTTGTTCATGACACCATATTCGTCTCCAAATATCCTGAGTCTGGATATTTTGCTTGATAACCATTCTATATCTTCTTGATTATCTAACTCTTCAATACCTACTAGAACTAGTATGCCTTTATTTATTTTAGAAATTACGTTTTCTTCTACTGTTACAGAAGCTTCTGCAACTCTCTGAATCACTGCTTTCATAGATTTATATCTTTACTTGATACATCCATACTAGGATCCTTATTCATCATCATAATTATTCTTTCTGTAATGCTCTTCTTCTCCTTCTAAAATTTGCAAATAACTTTTATATCTAGACCAAGCAATATCCTCTGATTCTAACGCAGCTTTTACCGCACATTTTGGTTCATTTATATGCATACAATTATTAAACTTACACTTTGATTTTAAGGCAAAAAATTCCGGAAAATAATCTCCTAATTCTTCTTTATCAATATCAACTATTCCGAAACCTTTTATTCCTGGTGTATCTATGATTCTGGCATCAAAGCTTAAGTCATACATCTCAGCAAAAGTTGTAGTATGCTGCCCCTGTTGATGCTGAGTACTTATTTCTGCTGTTTTTAGCGATAAATTAGGTTCTATAGCATTTACTAAAGTAGACTTACCAACTCCACTATGTCCAGAAAACATACTTACCCTTCCTTCCATCATTGACTTTATTTTGTCTACATTTTTTCCTGTTTTAGCAGAAACCCCAATGCATTCATATCCTATTTTTCTATATAACGAAGCAAGATATTTAACCTCTAATAATTCATCTTCATTATACAAATCAATTTTATTGAAAAGTAATACCGCTTTTATTTTATATGCTTCGGCTGTTACTAGAAAACGATCTATAAATGCTGGAAACGTAGGAGGGTTATTGTATGTTATTACTAAAAAACCTATATCTATGTTTGATGCTATTATATGTGTTTGCTTGGATAGATTTACAGATTTACGAATTATATAATTTTGGCGCTCATGGATATGTTCGATTACCCCTGTAACTTTATCATTACTGGATTCTTCTTTAAAATCAACTCGGTCTCCTACTGCTACTGGATTGGTGCTTTTAATACCCTTTAACCTGAATTTACCTTTTATTCGGCATTCATATACTTTACCATTATCCGTCATAACGGTATACCAACTTCCAGTAGATTTATAAACAGTACCTGTCATAAGAACAAAGATGCAAATTATATCTCATATCAATTATACATTAAAAAACAAATAATAAAAACTTATTCATCTTTACTATTTGTTTTTTTAGTACAGAAGTGATTTAAACTTTTTTATAGCCCAACACACTATGTGTTCTTAATCTTAGCTATATTCTTTTGATGAATTATAGATTCTTGATGAATTGCCTTATAGATACGTAAAATAAATTCTTCACTTAATCCGTTTGCTTCTCCTTCAAGAATCATTCTCCCTAAGATTTCATTCCAACGTTTAGACTGCAATATTGCTACATTTTGTTTTGATTTTGCTTTACCTATTTCATCAGAAATTTTCATTCTTTTTGCCAACACCTCTAACAATTGATTGTCAGCTATGTCAATCTTAGCTCTTAATTCGCTAAGTGTTCTTTGATATGCCTCATCCTCTCCCAGTTCCTGACGAATCTTTAAATCCCTCATATACTGAATCAAAGCTTCGGGGGTAATTTGTTGACTTGCATCACTCCACGCTTTGTCAGGATCATAATGAGTTTCTACAATTAATCCATCAAAATTAAGATCTAAAGCAGTCTGACACAGATCAAATATCAATTCTCTATTACCAGCTATATGAGATGGGTCTAATATCAATGGTAAATCAGGAAAACGATTTTGTAAATCAATCGGAATTTGCCATTCTGGTATATTACGATATTTAGAAGTATCATAAGTTGAAAAACCTCTATGAATTACCCCTAAATTCTTGACATCGGCTGTGTAAAATCGCTCTACCGCTCCCAACCAAAGTGATAAATCTGGGTTTACTGGATTTTTAATTAACACGGGGTTATCTATCCCTCTACAGGCATCTGCAATATCTTGTACTATAAATGGTGAAACTGTACTTCTGGCACCTATCCACAATATGTCTACTCCATGCTTTAATGCTAATTCTACATGATGCGGACTTGCAACTTCTGTTGCTATCTTCATACCGGTTTCTTCTTTAGCTCTTTGCAACCATTTTAAACCAAGAGCACCTACTCCCTCAAAATTTCCCGGTCTAGTACGAGGTTTCCATATACCTGCTCTTAAAACTGTAGCATCCGAACCTTTTAACTGATGCGCTATTTTTAATACTTGTTCTTCTGTTTCTGCGCTACAAGGACCCCCAATCACCAATGGATGATCTAGATTATATGCATCTAACCAGCTTCTTAATTCCTTTTTATTTTCCATGATTTATCAATTAGTTCTTGGTTATTACTCTTTTAATTTATACTTGCTTATTATGATTTTACTTATAGAAGTGGTTTACACTTTTTTCAATTCGCTATAAAAATGTTCTTTTTTACTAAATTTTCATCTTTTTATTACCTCGTAGCGCTACTATGAAGCGCAAAAAACACTTTAATAGAGTGAAAAATAATTATTTTTCGCCAGAATCAAAAAAGTGTAAACCACTTCATATCTAATATTTTAATATTATGAAATCCCTTTTAGAATTGTTTTGATGTGATTAATACCTTCCATTTCTTTATAAATTTCTTCATAATTATCATCCTCTATTAATTTTTTAAACTGGGTAAGATTAACAATATATTCTTCTAAAGTTTCTATAATATTTTCTTTATTCTGTTTAAAAATAGGTGTCCACATTCTCGGCGAACTTTTTGCTAAACGAACTGTTGATGCAAATCCACTACCTGCCATATCAAAAATATCCCTTTCGTTTTTTTCTTTTTCTATAACTGTCTTCCCTAACATAAAAGAACTGATATGCGATAAGTGCGAAACGTAGGCTATATGTTTATCATGAGATGCTGGATCCATATATCGTATTCTTATTCCTAATCTGGTAAAAATCTCCATTGCACGTTCCTGTAACTTAAATGCTGTTTTTTCTACTTCACATATAATATTAGTTTTTCCTCTATATAGGTTTGCTATTGCAGCTTCAGGTCCTGAGAATTCTGTTCCTGCAATTGGATGAGCTGCTAAATAATTTCTTCTTTTCTTATGATTAGAAATCATTTCACATAATTTTTTTTTGGTTGAGCCTACGTCAAATACCAAACAATCATCCTTTATTCTGTCTAAAACATCCGGCAATAACACTACTGTAGCATCCACAGGTATAGCTACAATTACAACTTCTGCCTCTTTTATTTCTTCTAAATTAGATTTATGATCTATTATACCAAGTGCTAAAGCTTTATTTACGTTTTCTTCACTATTATCTATCCCAAATATTGTAGCTTCACTAAATGCTGCTTTAATATCTATTGCAAATGATCCTCCTATTAATCCTATCCCAATTACGAATACCTTCATTTTAATTGTAGAGTTACGATTTTTGTTTATTAATTAGACTAGCTAATTCCTCTTGCTTAAATCGACTTATAGCTTCTTTTATATTTTCTTTATTTATGCAAAGTGAAAATCGTATATACCCTTTTCCATTGTCTCCGAAAATATCTCCAGGTGTAATAAAAATACTTTTATTATACAATATAGAATCTATAAATTGTATTGAATCTACTCCATCTGGTAACTTAGCCCAAACAAACATTCCTATCGCTGTTTTATCGTAGGTACAACCCAAAATAGAAGCTAATTCCCATATATAATTTCTCCTTTCTCGGTAAATCGTATTTAACTTATTATACCAATCATCAGAAATTTTTAAAGCTGCAATTGCTCCTTTCTGTATCCCTTGAAACATTCCACTATCTACATTACTTTTCACCTTCAGAATAGCTTCTATTTTATCTCCCCCCCCATTTACCATACCTACACGCCACCCCGCCATATTAAATGTTTTACTCAGCGAATTTAACTCTAATGCTACTTCTTTAGCTCCATCAATTGATAGTATACTAATTGGATTATCATTAAGTATAAAACTATATGGGTTATCGTTAATGAGTAATATATTATTTTCTTTAGCAAAAGTTATCAAATTCTCATATAAAGAAACACTTCCCGTAGATCCAGTAGGCATATGCGGATAATTAACCCACATTAATTTCACTTTACTTAAATCTCTTTTTGATAGTAACTCTAAATCTGGTTCCCAATTATTAGCTGCAGTCAAATCATAAAAAACAGGTTTAGCTCCAACTAATTTTGTTACAGAAGTGTATGTCGGATACCCTGGATCTGGAATTAAAACTTCATCTCCTTCATTAAGGTATGCTAACGAAATATGTATAATCCCTTCCTTTGACCCTATCAATGGTAGAATCTCATTTTCTGGATTAAGAGACACATTATATTTAGCAGTATAAAAATCAGCTATAGATTGACGCAATTCTGGCAAGCCTTGATAACTCTGATATTTATGAGCTCCATCTATAAGAACGGATTCCCGAATGGCTGTTACTACTTCTTGCGGAGGATCAAGATCAGGACTACCTATTGCCATATTGAGAATTGGTTTTCCTGAGGCTGCTAATATCCTTACCTCTCTTAATTTTTTTGAAAAATAGTATTCTTCTATACTTTCTAATCTTTTTGCAGTTTGAATACTCATCTATTTTGATTTTTATATTCCCCTAATACTTTAATTTCTAATGCCATTATTTTTAATATTGATATTGCTTTTTGATAATCTGGGTAAGAATCAAATGTAACATCTACAAAAAATGAATATTTCCAAGGTTTATCGATAACAGGTAAAGATTGGATTTTTGTCAAATTTAGATTACAATCACTCATTACATTTAATACAGCAGATAAGCTTCCTCTTTTATGATCTGTCAGAAATTTTAGAGACGCTTTGTTTATTTCTCTTTGTATTAAATCAGATTCTTCTCTCTTATTTAATATAAAAAATCTTGTACTATTTGTTTTTATTGTCTCAACCTTTTTTGCTAAAATATTTAAATTATAAATAGTAGCAGCAGTTTCTCCAGCTATGGCAGCAACCCCTCTTAATTGTTGATCTTGAATTCTCTTTGCCACAGCTGCCGTATCTACATCTTCAACTAATTTTATATGTCGATTTTCTCTAAAAAATTCTTTGCATTGTAATAGTGCCATTGGATGCGAACAAACTTCTTTAATATCCGAAATTTCCTGCCCTCCTAACGCCATCAAACAATGATGTATCGGTTGGTAATATTCACCTCCAATATTAAGATTATGCTCATCAATATATGCATAATTGGGTATAATTGATCCTGCTATAGAATTTTCAATTGCCATTACAGCATCTGTACTTTTATTATTTTCTAAGCTGTTTACCAATTCCTGAAATGACATGCATTCATCCACATCTACATTTTGACCAAAATACGCCTGAGCTACCCCATGGTGATAGGATCCTCTTATTCCCTGTATAGCTACTTTTTGTTTCAATATCAATTATTTTAACGTTCGTTCTATTTATTTTCTGGTCAAAAAAAAATCCCGATATTTAAATCGGGATTCTAATTATATAAATTTTAAATAATTTATTTACATAGCGATCCCATTTCTTCTTTTAAAATAAAAGAAAAAGAAATAAAATCGATTCCAAGTAAACAAATTATTCATTATTCATTTAATTAACACATTGCTAAAGTAAATAAAACTATTGCTCTACAAAATTTTTTTTTGATTTTTTCAACATCAATTCATCATTTTCATGAAATTCTTAATTATTATCTATTTTCCTTACATTTTTATAGAACAAACCGTAATTAAACAATTAATATTTCATCACAAAATACACTAACAAACGTTTGTATTCATATCACTTTCAGTTCTTTACCTACTTTAACAAAAGCTTTTATGGCTTTAATAAGATGATTACGGTCATGTGCTGCTGATAATTGCACTCTTATCCTTGCTTTTTCTTTTGGAACTACAGGATAGAAAAAACCAATTACGTATATTCCTTCACTTAATAATTTAGAAGCAAATTCTTGTGCCAATGTTGCGTCATATAACATCACAGGAACTATTGGGTGATCTCCTGGAACAATATCAAATCCAACAGCAGACATTTCTGTTCTAAAAAATCTAGTATTCTCTTCTAGTTTGTCGCGCAATGCGGTTGATGAACTTAACAAGTCTAAAACTTTTATTGAGGCTCCTACAATTGAAGGCGCTACAGTATTAGAAAATAAATAAGGTCTAGAACGTTGTCTAAGCATCTCAACAATTTCTTTTCTTGCTGCTGTAAATCCACCAGAAGCACCTCCTAGTGCTTTACCATATGTTCCTGTAATAATATCAATTCTACCCATTACATTCCTATACTCGTGCGTTCCTCGACCTGTTTTGCCGATAAACCCTGTTGAATGACATTCATCTACCATTACCATTGCCCCATAAGTATCGGCTAAATCACAAATCTTATCAAGTTGTGCAATTGTTCCGTCCATTGAGAAAGACCCATCTGTAACAATTAGCTTTCTTCTGGATGTAGAAGCTAATTTTAATTGCTCCTCTAGACTTTGCATATCATTATGATCATATCTAAATCGCTTTGCTTTACATAAACGAATCCCATCAATGATAGATGCATGATTTAAAGCATCCGAAATAATTGCATCATCTATCCCTAGAATAGGTTCAAAAACACCACCGTTAGCATCAAAAGCAGCCGCATATAGAATACAATCTTCCATTCCTAAAAACTCGGCAGTTTTATGTTCTAATTCTTTATGAATATCTTGAGTTCCACATATAAAACGAACTGAAGATAATCCGTAACCATGTGAATCAATTGCTTTTTTTCCTGCTTCTATAACTGCAGGGTGCGAAGACAAACCTAAATAATTATTTGCGCAAAAATTTAATACATCCTTTACTTTTGTTGTATCAATTTCTGCTCCTTGAGGAGTTGTGATAATTCTTTCTACCTTATACAACCCTGCTGATTTTATTTCTTCTAATTCTTTTTGTAAATCGTTTTTTATATTTGAAAACATCTAATTTGTTTTTTTCGTTTCATTACATATTAACCACAAACACATACTTATTTCTGTTCCTAAATACCATACTGCTCCTTTAGTTTTCTTATCATAATTTTAGACATTGCATCCAGATCATATTCAGGTTTCCAACCCCAATCCTTTCGGGCTACAGCATCATCAATAGTTTTTGGCCATTTTGAAGCTATCTTTTGCCTAAAATCAGGCTCGTATTTTACCTGAAAATCCGGGTATGTTTCTTTGATTGACTTCACAACATCTGATGGAGAAAAACTAATTCCTACAATATTATAAGACGTTCGTATTTTTATTCTTTCTATAGGAGCTTCCATAATTTCAATAGTTGCACGTACTGCATCCTGCATAAAAATCATAGGTAGTGTGGTATCTTTATTTAGAAAACAACTAAATTCCTTTTCGCATACTGCTTTATGGTATATATCTACTGCATAATCTGTAGTTCCTCCCCCTGGTAATGACTGATATCCAATTATACCAGGATAGCGTATTGACCGCACATCTAATCCGTATTTAAGAAAATAATATTGTATCCAATTCTCTCCCGCTGCTTTACTCATTCCGTATACCGTAGCAGGATCTAAATAAGCATTATTTGGTGTATTATTCGATGACGCACCTTCTCCAAACACAGCGATAGAACTAGGAAAAAATACTTTATCTACATTATTGTTTCTAGATACCTCTAATACATTAAACAAAGTTTTCATGTTAATATCCCATGTTAACAATGGAAATTCTTCACCTTTAGCGGATAAAATAGCTGCAAGGTGATATATTTGTGTTATTTTGTATTCTACAACTACTTCTTGAATCCTAGCTAAATCAGTAGCATCCACTATTTCAAACAAACCTTGATAAGTATTACCCTGTCTTAAATCTGAAGCTATTACATTATCAATTCCATATTTATTTTGGAGTGATTTCGTTAAAACTGATCCTAATTGACCATTCGCTCCAATTATTAAAATTTTTATAGACATATCCTAATTCATCACAATTTTACAAAAGTAGTATTCACTAACAAAATTACAAAACAAAGAATATAATCATATTCAATCACTAAATATAAGTAAATTTCACTTGTATAACTATTATTTTAAGTTATTTTTACTTTATTGTATTTCAAAAAATATTTTTTGAAGTAATTTTTTTATAATAAAAATGGAAGAACTAGATCAAACTGACATTACGATACTTAGAATTTTACAGAAAGATTCAAAAAAAACAGCTAAAGAAATTGCTACTATCCTCAACCTTACTTCTTCTCCTGTTTACGAACGAACCCGAAGATTAGAAAAACTTGGCTATATCAAAAAATATGTCGCTATACTGGATAAAAAACTAATTGACCGCTCAATAACTACTATATGTCAGGTTTCAATGAGATACCATAATGAAGCTTTTATTGAAAAATTCGAAGATCAAATTCAAAGTCTAAAAGAAGTGCAAGAGTGTTATCATATGGCTGGACAGGTAGATTTTATATTAAAAATAAATACTAAAAGTCTAGAAGAATATCATGATTTTGTAAAATATAAACTTTCTAAAATTGAAAACATTGGTGTATTGAATAGTACTTTTGTCCTTAAAGAAATTAAACATACGTCCGAATTTTATATTTAATTCCATATCTAATCGATATCCTTTTATACAGACGGGTAATTTAGCTCTTTATACCATCAAAAATATATAATCAAAAAAAAATCCTCATCAAGTAAATGATGAGGATTTCAAGGAAGGCGGCGACCTACTCTCCCACAATAGTAGTACCATTGGCGCTAACGGGCTTAACTTCTCTGTTCGGAATGGTAAGAGGTGAGCCCCGATGCTATAACCACCTTAAATCGTTATTAGTTAAATTATAATACAAATAGTGCGTATTTTCTCTACTTATTTTATAGATAACTAACATAATATCTTAACATATTGATCTAATGAAATACGTGCTAAATAGAACTTATCAAAGCAATTCTCCACTCCGATAGATTTACTATCGGAGTGTGCGCATAAGCCTATGGGTTATTAGTACTACTTGGCTATGACATTACTACCTTTACACCTATAGCCTATCAACGTGATCGTCTCTCACGACCCTTTAAAGAAATCTCATCTTGTGGTGGGTTTCGCGCTTATATGCTTTCAGCGCTTATCCCTTCCGAACGTAGCTACTCTGCAATGCCCCTGGCGGAACAACAGATACACCAGTGGTTCGTCCAACTCGGTCCTCTCGTACTAAAGTCAGATCCACTCAAATTTCTAACGCCCACTGTAGATAGAGACCGAACTGTCTCACGACGTTCTGAACCCAGCTCGCGTGCCACTTTAATGGGCGAACAGCCCAACCCTTGGGACCTTCTCCAGCCCCAGGATGTGACGAG
>CAVYIL010000023.1:0-3219 GCA_963768325.1 uncultured Flavobacteriaceae bacterium
TGATGGTACAATTACATCTAATAAATCTTTCGGAATTGTTGGAGGTTTACAAATCAAAACTAAAAAAGGGTATGTTTGGAATTTATTACCCCATAATTCAAGGAAGGTAATAATACGAGAGAAAGAATTAAAAGTAATTGCAAAAGCAATTGAGAATAATGATAAATGGAAATCTACCAAACTACCCAATCTTCATTCTATTGAAATCTTAGATATTTTAGAAAAATTCTCTGTTTTTAAAACAAAAGTTTCAGATTTTAAGAATAAAATAAGTGAAGGATGGCATGAAACAAATGATATTAATCGTGGAATAATTATAAGAAACACAAAATACCCAAATGTTGAAAATTATGAATTCACTTTAAATGGACCACATATAGATACTGCGAATCCATTTTCCAAGACACCAAAGTCTATATGTATACTAAAATCAGATTATGATTCGATTGATTTGACAAAAATAGATAAATTATTTTATCCAAGAACAAATTACGTACCAGGTGTTACATTAGACAAGTTTTTTATAACAGGTTTTTCTAATGATAATTATTTAGATTATTATAAATTATGTTTCAGAAAAATGCTTAGTCAACCTAGAATAAGAACATTATTAGGAGCAATATACCCTCCCAAAACAGGACATATTAATGGAGTGTTATCTGTCGTTTTTAATGATATAAAACTATTAATAGAACTCGCAGGACTTTCGAGTTCTATTGTATATGATTTTTATATAAAAACATTAGGTAAAACTAATATGTATGGAGATACTTTAGGTAATTTTCCTTTAGGTGTAGATTCTAACATAAGTGATAAAATAGCTTTAAGGTTATTAAGGCTAAATTGTTTAAATAAGGATTATTCAGAATTATGGGAAAAAGGTTTTAGAGATAGCTTTACAAAAGATCAATGGAGTCGAGAGGTTAATATTAATCTTTCGGAACTTTCTATTGATTCTATATATTGGAATAAAGAAGTACCACTAAGAAAAGCTTTTGAAAGAAGACAAGCCTTAATTGAATTAGATGTTTTAAGTGCATTTTCCTTAAACCTTTCTTTAGAAGAGTTGATCACTATATATAATATTCAATTCCCAGTACTTCAAAAGGCTGAAGATGACACTTGGTATGATACCAAAGGTAATATTGTTTTTACAGCGAGTCATAGTTTATCAGATGTAGGGCTAGATAGAGGGGATTGGAATAACATCAAAGAATGTAAAGCAGGGCAAACCTACGAGCATACCATAGAAAAAAGTGAATTATACCATGGTGAAAAAGTAACCTACTACGCACCATTTACCAAATGTGACCGAGTAGAAGATTATAAAACCGCTTGGGCTCATTTTGAAGCACTATTTAAAACTAAAAAAGAATTAGAAACATGCGAACCAACAAACTAAACATTTTTTCTAAGGATATCTATTTTTACAATAATTTTTAGTTTCGTGCTACACTATCAACTTAATTATTCCATTAAAACCCAAAACAGAACCGTAAAATATGCTGCCATTATTACAAGCAAATGAAATTAAACGTGCGGTAGTAGATTACTTAAGGTCTACTTTCAATTTTGAAGATGCAACATTAGACCAGTCTTTTGAAGAATTTCTTTTAAATGAAAGAAGAGGTATGTTTAAAGGACCTTTTATACAACTCAGATTACCTTTTGATAAAATCACAACTGATGGTGACAAAGAGCTCTTTAAGAAAGCATTGTTTGTAAAACCACCATTTGACCCATATCATCACCAATTTATATCCTTTACAAAACTATCTACACGCAATAATCATAAACCAGAACCTGTAATTCTAACAACAGGAACAGGATCTGGTAAAACAGAAAGTTTCTTGTTCCCTCTATTGGATTATTGCTATCAACATAGAAATAAATCAGGTATCAAAGCTATTATTCTATACCCGATGAATGCTCTAGCCACAGATCAAGCTAGAAGAATTGCAGAAGAAATAAATAATTTTGAAGATGGAGATGGTAAGCACGTTCTGCAAGGAAAAATACGTGCAGGATTATTTATTGGCGAGGGTAAAGATAAAAAAGGGCTGCGCAATAATCGAATGGGCAAAGATTATATAATCGAAGATAGAGATACACTAATAAAATCGCCTCCTGATATTTTATTGACAAACTTTAAAATGCTTGATTTTGCATTATTACAATCCAGATTTCACAATTTATGGCATCATAACTTTAAGAATACAAGCCTGCTTAAGTTTATCGTTTTGGATGAACTACATACCTATGACGGAGCTAAAGGATCAGATGTAGCAAACTTAATACGCCGTTTAAAACTAAAATTAAAACTACCAAAAGATCAAATTGTTCCCGTAGGAACATCGGCTACAATGGCAGGTGGCGATGAGGGTAAGCAAGAACTAGTAGAGTTCTTTTCTAAAATCTTTGGAGTAAAAGTATCCGTAGATTCTGTAATTGAAGAACAACGACAAGAACCCGATGAGTTTTTTGCAGATGTTATAGAAAAACCCAAAATAAACCTTAAAAACATATCACAATGCGTATTTTTAGAGAAGGATACCTATGAAACCTATCTAAATAGACAGCTGCAATTTTGGGGATATACAGATCTAAATCCGTGTGAGTTAGGGCTAGCATTAAAAGGAAACGAATGGTTTTTTGAGTTACTGCAACTATCCAAATCTAAAGTAATAGAAATTAAGCCACTACTCCTACGATGGAAAGATAAAATAGGCATAGACCTAGAGCCAGACAAAGTAAAATTGCTATTTGGCTCTTTGTTATCGTTGGTAACCTATGCAAAAGAACAATCGGGAAAAAAACAGTTTCCTTTTCTATATGTACAGATAACCTATTGGTTGCGTAGCCTCACTAAAATAGTACGTAAGCTACAACCTAGCCCTGTATTTGAATGGGAGAGTGATAGCAATCCAAATGATAAAGCGAAATCGTTACCTCCATATTTCTGTCGAGAATGTGGTGGTAGTGGATGGATAGGAATTAAAAAGGAGCAGAATTTTCATTTTGAAGAAGACCTAAAAAAAACACGTCAACAATTAATAGCCAATAATCAAAATAAGAATCTTTATTTTATCAGTAGTCTACACGATAAAAAATACACAGAGATATATGCATCAGACTACCATCATTCTGGAGACGCTATCGATGGCTATTTACACCCACACTCTCTCAGTATTTATGACAAACATGAAAATACTGAGTATT
>CAVYIL010000024.1:0-5918 GCA_963768325.1 uncultured Flavobacteriaceae bacterium
ATATTTTAGTTGAAAACCCCTTGATTTCTGTTGGGGGGTTAGTAAACTCTCGGACAGCAGGCTTATTCAACCTTATAATAATGTTTTCATAATAAGTCAGAATATCTTGGTCATACTCCTTGACATAAGATAGGTCATATCGAAAATAGTTATGCCCATTTTTATGAATGTGATAATCCTTCAATAACACATAAGAACTATCCTTTAACATCGCATAAACATCGTATTTTCCTGGTTTTATATTGTTAAAACCATTAGCGTTTCCAAATTTCACATGCGTACAAGAGTCGTTTTCTTTGCTAAATATACCGGTCCAAACAACACTTTTTCCTGATTGATTGAAAACCGTGAAGTGACAATTATCTTGGTTATAATTACCTTTATGATACCTAGTTTTAAGTAGTGGGTGCATTTTAGGTTTTCTACTAATTTCTTGTTTGACTTTTTTCTTGAAATCAATTTTTGGATCAACAATTGGAACTTTCACTTTTGGAGCGACAAAACTTCTGGTTTGAAAAAACCAATGATCAGTGTAGGTTCTTGGGTAAAAAGATTTTAAAGGGTTGGGATAAACAATTGGTTGAGAAACATAACTTGTATCATTTGTAAAAGAGTATAAATAACCTGGTTCGAAGTAAAAAGAATATGACGTGTCATTATATGGGTCTGTAATATTTATTTTACCTTTCTTAAAAGGTCCAAAATATTGGTATGAACCAAAATCTTGATCATAATATCTAGCAGATAAATTTCTTGGAGCTTTTATAACCAAACTATCCTGTTCCAAGTATATGTCTCCATTGCGAGGAAGGTTTACTACAAGCATCTTAGGCATTAATAAGTCCTCTTCGGGTATCATAAAAGGAATAGAATCTAGTTTGATATATTCCACCTCTTTATTTTGTAGTGCGCTATCGGAATTTAAGCAGACGAATGTTTTCATTGACTTTTTCAATTCTACATTCTTCATTTTATAAATATGGTCTTTGGTTCTAACCTTAACATCATATTTTCCTGGCTTTTTCTTGAATGAAAGCACTTGATAAAAGTTAGGGTCATCGATGTAAATTGGCTCGTCATTTACATAAACAGTAAATATTTTTTCTATCTGACCATTGGTATATACATAGGGAGTGAATTCACCCCAATTGGAGTTTATTGAATCGTATTCTTGGTCCAAACCTGTTTCGTTATATATAAAACGGTAATAAGGGGTTTCATACAGGTCTAATAAAGCAATGTGTTTATCTTTAATAGGTGTTGTTTGTTGTACGTAAAACCTTCCGTAACTCACATTAAAAGGTCTCAAAATCGTGTAATGGTTTAGTCCAAAATAAGGTAAATTAGGTGAGGGTATGTTACCAAACTTCATATTGACAGACCAAGCCGTTAAATTCACATCCTGCATAGGTTCGTTTTTGTAGTTTGTTACAGCCACGGTGATTGGAACAATAGAGCCGGGAAATACTGTTTCAGGTTGGTCTACTTGTACATTTAGTTGTTTTTCTTTGATGTGAAAGCCTTTTTCCAAAAAGAAGTCCTTGTCTTGCCAACGGTATGTATAAATGATATAATATGAATCTAAACTTTCATCATTAACAGCATAACTTAATTCTACCCCTCTGCCGCCAGCCACTTTCTTTTTTCCTTTATAAATCTGCCAACTTATCGGTAATGCTATTTCATTTTGAAAAGAAATCTGAATAGAATCGTGTGTTCTTCTGCCAACAGGGTAAACCAATGAATTAATTCTATTAGGACTGGTCAGTTTCCCAATTTCTTTACCTAGTTGGTCTTTTAAAATATAGTGGGTAGATTCATAGTTTAACTTCTCGTAATGAGGAAAGCTTATCTCTTTTTCTTCAATAAGTGTGTTGTTATAGTATGTTAACAAAGTCCCTGTGCACTCATTAGTAAGTCTTGAGTTATAATAATATTCGGCTTTTAGCGTATCGCCATCAAGACGAAGATCATAATGCTCAGAAGTAGCATCATAAACAAAGTTAAAGTTGAAATATTTAGGCTCGTTTTCTGAATTGTTCATTTTGACACTAACCTTGTAAGAGCAATTTGCCAATGGAAAAAGTGAATCAGGGATTTCTACATGAGTTGCTCCAGAAACATCCAACAAAACTTTAGTTTCGTAAAAAGATTTATACCAATCATTATCTACAAAAAGCGTATCGCGATAGTGCTCTTTTAGGTTGTTGAAAGTCACCTTTATCTCTGCCGTTCCATCTAATAGAGGAAGACCATTGGCGTCTTTTCCTTCCAAAATTAATGTTGGTTTTTCTCCAAGGTAATAAGTGTTTTTTTGCTGTGATGCCGTATAAGTTGTATTTCCTAATTGATAGTCTTCGACTTTAAAATGATCATACTTCAATAACTTTCCTTTTTTGGTGGTATACTGAACTTTGTATGAACGATCGATGTCAAAAGTGTCTGGTATTGGAAAATCGTAGACAAATGCTCCTTCTGTAACCGGAGAAAGTAATTTAGAAAACGCTAGTTTATTACCGTCTTGAGTATCGTAAACCATAAATTTCACTTTTCTTTTCCAAGGCTTTCCATTCTCTTTCACTAAAAATGCCTTTGTTTTTACAGTGTCATCCAAATGATATTTAGGCTGATTAAAAGCGATGTATCCAGGTAATATTCTAGTCGTAGAAAACACCTTGTTTTTGTATTTGTTTTTAGTGTTCTTATAAATGTCTTTTGGCGCCTTATATCCGTCAATATTGATGTAGGTGTATTGATTGTCAAATGCAATTTTTGCCCAGCCATTTCCTTTTAAATCGGGAACTGGATAGCAATTACAATCTTCTCTATAATTATAACGCTCTCCCTTAATAGTGAAAATAGCCTCTGTTAAAATGTTCCCTTTGTAATCGGAAATATAAATCCACGCCTCCCCATTATATCCGTACGTTCTAATCTGAAAATATTCTGATTCATATGTTTCATAATTGATATTCGTACCAACTGCTTTGGCTATTAAATAGTGGCCCTTTGGTAGTTTGGTTTTATCAAAAATACTATCCGCATATTGAACACTGTGAAGATTTGTAAATAAGTCTACTGTATCGGTCACTCTCTTTTGAGTATACAAAACTCTAGCCTGCGTGCTGTCGAGTTGATAAATCTTATAGGTAAGCCCATACAGTTTATTGTCGGTAATGTTCTGAGCGGATAACGAACTTATAATAAACAAAGAAATAATGAGGGTAAGAATACTTTTCATAGGGCTAATATATCTAATTTGAACTTTCTAGAAGTAATAAATAGTTGAACCCTTGATACAATTACAAGTAAATAGGGTTCAATTTGATATAGTAGAGATGCGAAAAAAAAACATTTCCATAATTAAGGCATCAAACGCTTAAGTAAAGGAAGTGTTTCAAGAGGAATACTCACCTTATTCTCTTTGCTATAATCATACACCACTATTACATCCTCTGCTTTTGCGGCAATCTCATTCTTGTCATTCGTAATTACATGCTGAATGACGAAACTAGTATTTTTAATTTCTTTGATGTACGTGTGCACGGTGATGGTTCCTGGATAAAATAAGGGCTTGATAAATTTGCACTGAGTATTACCTAATGTGGGCCCGATGTTTTCATTTCGATGCATTTCCACAAGTCCTACTTTTTCCAACAATTGTAACCTTGCTGCTTGAGTGTACTTAAAATAAGCCACATTATTAATGTGAAGAAAAGTGTCCTGTTCGCTCCAGTCTAAGCGCAGATTCAGTTGCATTGCGTTGACTGGAATAGCTGTAATATTTTGCATTTAGCTAAGTTAGCCAAATAGATGTTTTAATACTTCCTCGATTTTAGAAACAGCAACCAATTTTATTTTAAACTGATCTTGAGTAATTCCTTTACTGTGTTTTGAAATAAAAATTCTTTTATATCCTAACTTTTCCGCCTCCCCTATTCTTTGCTCTACCCTTGGCACAGGCCTAATTTCTCCAGATAGTCCTACCTCGGCCGAAAAGCAAGTTTTGGCCTCTATAGCAATGTCAACATTTGAAGAAAGAATAGCACAAACCACCGCCAAATCTATACTAGGGTCGTCTACTTTTATTCCTCCTGCTAGATTGATAAACACATCCTTTTGACCAATTCTAAAACCACACTTTTTTTCCAAAACGGCCAATAACATATGTAATCTTTTCAAATCAAATCCTGTAGATGACCGTTGAGGAGTCCCATATGCTGCGGTAGAAGCCAATGCTTGAACTTCAATCAACATTGGTCTATTTCCCTCCATTGTAGAGGCAATAGCTACTCCACTCAATTGAGAATCAAAATTGCTAATAAGTATTTCACTTGGGTTTTCTACTTGACGCATCCCAGCAGAAGACATTTCGTATATTCCCAACTCATTGGTGCTTCCAAATCTATTTTTAACACTTCGTAACAAGTCTATAAACGTGGTTTCTGATCTCCTTCAAACTGAAGTACTGTATCTACCATGTGTTCTAAAACTTTTGGACCTGCTATTGCTCCATCCTTGGTAATGTGACCAATTAGAATTACTGGAATGCCTGTGGTTTTGGCATAACGCAATAGTTCTGCCGTACATTCCCTAATTTGAGAAATACTACCCGGAGAAGACTCAATCGTGGCGGTATGAACTGTCTGAACAGAATCTACAATAATGACATGGGGTTGCAACTCTTTGCTGTGATGTAAAATATTTTGAATATTAGTTTCCGTAAGTAAGTAGCAATCATTGGTTTCTGAGCCTATTCTTTCTGCTCTCAATTTTATTTGTTCTTCACTCTCTTCCCCGGAGATATACAATGTCTTTAATCCGCTGTTTAGCGCAATGTCCAATAATAGAGTTGATTTTCCGATGCCAGGTTCTCCTCCAATTAAGGTGATTGAACCTACTACTAGCCCACCTCCTAACACTCGGTTAAACTCATTGTCTGAAAGCATGAATCTTTTCTTTTCCAGTGAAACAACCTCATCGATACGATGCGGTGTAGATCTTTTAGGAGCATCACTGAAAAGTTTGTCCGAAGCAGATTGCTTCTGTACAACCTCTTCGACCATGGAGTTCCATTCGTTACAAGACGGGCATTTACCAAGCCATTTAGGAGATTCGTGTCCGCAGCCTTGACAGAAATATGCTGATTTTATTTTAGCCATGTTTCAAAGGTAATTTCTAACCACCGTAAATCTTTTACGTTTTTGATAAAATTTGAAACAAAAAGGAGCAATGAAAAATCATTGCTCCTTAATTATTTGTGTGGTTATTTCTGTGTTACTCTCTCATTAACTGGACGTATCCTGTTTTAAGTTTATCTTCATCCGTACAGATGTCTCGATAAATTACCTCATAGTAATAAGTCCCTGCATGAGACTCTCCGCCTAATCGACTACTACCATCCCAAAAATCACCATTCGATTCAGAAACAAAGACTTTTTTACCCCATCGGTTATAAATAGTCATACTAAATTCTGCACTTGGATCAATGCTCATAATTTTTAAAATATCATTTTGACCGTCTCCATTTGGTGTAAAAACATTTGGAACATCGGCTATACTGACAACTTCACCAGCAAATGTTACCGTTTCAGAAATGGTTTCCACATTGTTACATAGGTTATCATATGCCGTCATTGATATCGTATACTCTCCTGGTACAGTGTAAGCATAAACTACAGCGTTTGTATAAAAGATATCTCCATTACCCATGTTCCAAACAATGGAATCAGCACCAGAACCCGTAAACGCTAGGTCAACAATTAAACTATCATTTCCACAAGGTGGAGGTGGAGTGAATCCAAGCGTAGCAGAAAAAGTCTCTGCTTGAGCAAGAGTTACGTCAAAATAAACAGTATCCGCGATGTTACATGTAGAAGAGTCAATAGCAACGTACATCACTTGGTAATCTCCTGTTG
>CAVYIL010000025.1:0-37956 GCA_963768325.1 uncultured Flavobacteriaceae bacterium
TCCACAAGAAATTATTTCCACCTGATGCTGTTAGATTCGCACTTTCACCTTCACAAATAGATTGATCTTCACCCGCACTAACTATAGGTGGTTCGCTACTACCATCTAAGTCTATTACATAAGCCTGTATAGGCAACCCTCCACTACCCCAATCCGTCGCAAATGCTGTTTTCTGTCCATTAGGACTAAATATTGGTTGTGTTTCATTATCATAACCGCCTAAAGATTTTCTTATAGATGCAACTCTATAAGGGTTACCTCCATCTAATCTTGTTATAACTAATTCATCATAATAAGGTAAATACCCACCAGTTTCTGCTGCTATACTAGAAAGTGCATAACCTTGTTTATTTATATTTCTGCAAGATGTATGTATTGACCAACCGCCTGTGATTAAATTTGTTTTAGTACCATCTGAAAACTTCCTTGCTATAATTATTCCAGAATTACCTTTATCTGTACCTACCGCATAGTCTTCGCCATTCCATTGACACATATCATTATGACTTGGCTCGCCTTTTGACCTGCTGAGGCATTAATCCACGTATCGTGAAGTATTGGTGATGAAGCCCTGCGCCATCCCAAGTCCATCATCTTGTTCGTCGTCAGCGTTTACAAAATCTCCATTTGCGTGTATGTAATCGCCTGTAGCACTCATTCCCATATCATCAATACTACCATTCATAGTGCTTAAGTCTATATCTGCTGATTTATTATCTGTACTACTATCATAAGCAAACCCTACTGTTTTTCCATCCGATGTTCTTGCTGCGTAACACGCTGTTCTATTTCCATCATCACTCCAATTACCAGATTACCCTAAACTGCAACCCGAATAACCACTCCATCCGCTACCTAATTTAATATGCGTTCCTGTTTCCCAATTCATAGTATAAACACCATCATCTTTTAATAATAAAAATAAGTCAGGGTCTGTTGGATTGTGCCATCTTACCTCTGCAGCTCCACTCGTAGAAGGTACTGGTTTAATAGGGACATAAGTGTTTCCATCTAATAATATATGATGTTGTTTTTCTAACCTCATTACAGATTGGTCTGCATTCCACGCTTGTCGTAAATTATAACCTTGTCTTGCTGTGGATGACCAAGTATGGTTTGCAGCAGAATCTGAATAGTTAATTGAAGTACCAGGATCACCCACAATTCTAGTTATTGTTGTTCCAAAATCAGGATCAATAGCCGTATCTAAATAATCTGGTTTTGATAAAGCTCCTACATTAGGGTAATATTGTGTTAATGAAGTATCTAATCCTGCATAAATATCCGCTGGTTGTTGAGAATAACCATAGCTACTTGTTGCTAAGCATAAAATAGTTAATATAAGTCTATGCATAGATTTGATTTTTCCATTTACATGGACTTGAGATTTTGGGGATTTCATATTTTTATAGATTTTGGGGATCTTCAATTTATTTTGCTATTAATTTTGGGGCTTAATAATGTAAACTTAATTAAAAATGATAAAAACATAAATTATTATAAAAACAATTCGATGAACTACATAATAATGTAATATATTACGCACGAATAAATGTATTTAAAAGATATTTTTAATCATTTTGTCGTTCTTTTCTAGGTTTTTTATTGGTAAAACATTTAAAATTAATTAAGTCTAAAATATAGAATTGGATCATAATATTAATAAATAGTTATTAACCACTGTTGAATACTCAAAATTTGTTTTAATTTAGGCCATTCAAATTATTTAGCTATTAGGTATAGAATAAAAAAATATTATAGTCTAATTGAGAATTTCATCTCATTAACTTTACTTAAAGTTGTAGATGCATTTATTCCGTTAATAATTATACCATTTTTAATTTCAATCGTAGGTAGTGAAAATTATGGTATATATGCGTTTGCCTATGCCTTAATTTTTTATTTGATTAATTTTATTCAATACGGTTTATCTCTGTCTGCAGTGAGGCTTATTGCTATTAACAAGGATAATAAAAATATGTTGAACAAGATCTACAGTGATGTTTTTACAACACAATTGTACATATTTTTATTTGTATGTTCTATACTTGTTATTTTGGTTTTGTTTGTTAATAAATTCAATTCTTATTATTTAATTTACTTATTCTTTATCCTATACCTTATGGGTGAATTATTGTTCCCCCTTTGGTTTTTTTTGGGAATTGAAAAAATGAGATTTATTACAATTGTTAATGTAATTTCAAAATCTACATTTGCATTGTTTGTATTTGTATTTATAAAAGAAAAGTCCGATTTCATTTATATTTCATTATATCAATCAATTGGGTTTTTTTTGGCCGGCCTAATAGCACAGATTATTGTTTTTAAAAAATTCAAAATATATCTAAAATTATCTCCATTTAAAGAAGTTAAATTAATATTGAAGAATGGAGTCAGTGCTTTTTTGACCATGGTTACACCTACTTTATATTCAAATACATCTATATTTTTAGTCGGTTTTTTCGGAATACCTCAATACGTTGCCTTTATGGAAATCGGCTCTAAGGTATCAGGTGCTTTCGGTGTGTTAAATGGAGTTTTGACAAATGTTTTTTATCCTTTTATTAATAGAAACAAAAAAGCCTTAGATAAGGTAAAATATTTATTTATTGCTTCCGGATTTATTCTATCAATGCTTATGTTTTTCCTTTCCGAATTTTTAATTAGTTTATGGCTTCCTGAACCATCTCCTGAAATAATTAAAGTTGTTAAACTATTAAGTCCGAGTCCGTTTTTAATGTCTATAATTTCTACATATGGTGTAAATGGTTTAATGGTGCAAAATAAGGATAAATTATATTTAAAGGTGGTTATTATTGGGTCATTCTCTGGGTTAATAGCCGGTTTAATTTTAATACCCAAATATTTTTATTTGGGAGGTGCAGTTGCAATAATTATTGCGCGAACTATCAAAGCAGTATTATCATATTATTATAGTAAATCAATTTTGAAATCTTCTAATTTAGATACTAATGAAATTTAGCTTTTATCTTTGGGGATTATATTTAATTGTGTATCCTTTTTACTTCTTTGAACAAGGAAAACCTCAAATTGCGGATATTTTCGGTGTTTTACTTGTTATACTAAATCTTAAATCTATAGTTAGGAGTATTAATTCTAATACCTTAACTAAATATCTGTTTTTATTCGTTCTTTACTCTTATCTAGTCAACACTATCTGGATGTTAATATTGGGCAATAATTTTGGATTTGATAGTCTTATGATAAAGCATAGTCTTTATTACACTTATGGATTTTTAATGTTACTATTCGTGTTTAGTAAAATAAAAGATGATAAGTTTTTGAGAATTACTTTTTATTCTTTAGGACTGAGCGTTTGTCTTCAATTACTATTATGGCCCTTTTTTACAGATCAAACTGGAAGAACACAAATGTTTTTTAAAAACCCTAATCAATTAGCCTTCTGGGCCTTAAGTTTATTGTTAATTACAAATATTCTTATAAAAATAATCAATCCTAAAAAACTTTACAGTACTACTTTTATTGTTGTTTGTACTTTTTTAGCATTTATCTCTGCCTCAAAAGCGGCTATTTTAGGTTGTGTCATATTCTGGATTTACTATATCCTTAATTCAAGGCGACAAATATTGGTATTCACTATAATTGTTGTCGGCTTTTCCATTTTTATTATGAGTAATAAGGATATTAAACTTGAACGAATATCTTTTGTGGACAATATTATAGAGCGCATTACGGAAAAAAAACCTGCTAATCAACAAGGTTTTGAAGGAAGAGGCTATGGACGAATTATTAGATATCCAAAATATCTTCTTTTTGGAGCTGGTGAAGGTAAGGTTGACCGTTTTAATGAACGGCTAGAATTGCACTCAACTTTGTTTAATATATTATTTAGCTACGGAATTATTGGTTTATCAATATTTATTTTTGCCTTAACTTCAATTTTTAGAAATGCTTCAATTGAAGTTCTTGTGTATTTTTTGATTCTGATAATGTACACTTTAGTACATATGACCTTGCGAGCACCTTTATTTTGGATTTTACTACTGATGCTTTACATCTTAAAAGAAAAGAATAAAGAAGATCCTAAAATAATCGTACAATGAAAATTATAAGGTTATGCATAGTTGGTGGAGAAGATGTGGACAAACGAATACTTTTATCAAAATATTTAATTGATTCAGGTTTTGACGTGACTATTTTAGGCACCAGTTCCAAAAAATTTCCAGACAATGTGACTTATATCAAATATAATTTATATAGGAGATTTTCTTTCAATAAAGACTATAAGACTATACAATTCTATAAAACTTTTTTTAAAGAAAACTCTTTTGATATTATTCAAACCTTCGACACAAAACCAGCATTCCTTTTACCTATTTCTTTGTTAAAAACCAAAACACCTATTGTACGAACTGTCACGGGATTGGGAACTATTTTTATGTCTAATTCTATGTTTAGTAAAATTCTAAGAAATGTATATTTTACCCTTCACTATATTGTCAGAAATAGAGTATCCATGACTATTTTTCAAAATACAGATGATAAAGATCTCTTTTTTAGCAAAAGATTAGTTAATCAAGATAATCATAGCCTTATATTGAGTAGTGGCATTGAATTAAATAACATAAGTAATAAGGCAAAACGTAATAACGAACAATTTACATTTATTTGCGTGGCACGATTAGTTTATGAGAAAGGCATAATAAATTTGATAGAAGCCGCCCGAATTTGTGCAGATAAAGGATATAGTTTTAAAGTTCAAATTGTTGGTCCTCTAGAAGAAAATTCAAAACGGTTGAATGAAAACATTTTAAAAGGATATGATGATGTTGTTGATAGATTAGGTGTTAGAAATGATGTCATGGAATTATTATTAAAGGCTGACGCGTTTATATTGCCTACTTTTAGAGAAGGATTCTCCAGAGTTCTACTAGAGGCCGCCGCTGTTGGATTACCAAGTATTACAACAAATGTTCCTGGGGTAGGAGAAATTGTAAGACATAATAAGGAAGGGCTCATAGCAAAGGTCAAAAATTCAAAATCTTTGGCAAATGCAATGATCAAACTGGCAACAAATAAACCACTTGCCGATAAATTTGCACAGAACGCCTTAAAACGAGTAGAATTATTCAGTTTAGATACTGTGGCAAAACAATATATATCTATATTTAATGCCATAATTGAAACAAAAACTTAATGAATATTCCTTTTTCCCCACCCTACATTGATCAAAATGTTCTTAATGAAGTTGAAGATTCTCTTAAGTCCGGCTGGATAACCACTGGTCCAAAAGTTAAGCGGTTAGAAGAACTAGTATCGTTTTACACAAAGGCACCTAATACCTTATGTGTTAATTCTGCAACATCAGGTTTAATGCTATCCTTAGCTTGGTTTGGTGTTAAAAGAGGTGATGAAGTCATTATACCAGCTTATACCTATGCTGCGACAGCATTAGCCGTTATGCATGTTAGGTGCCACACCTGTAATGGTAGATGTCAATGATGACTTTAATATATCCTTAAAAGAAATTGAAAAATCCATAACCTCGCATACTAAAGCTATTATACCAGTTGATATAGCAGGATGGCCATGTGATTATGATGAAATCAATGACTTAATTTTAAGAAAAAAAAATCTGTTTGTTGCAAGCCACCCTAATCAGGAAAAATTGGGTAGAATTTTGAATTTAGCAGACTCGGCTCATTCTATTGGTGCTGAATATAAAGGAAAACCCTCTGGGATCTTAGCTGATATAACGGTCTTTTCTTTTCATGCAGTCAAAAATGTGACCACCGCTGAAGGAGGTGCAATATGCTTAAATCTTCCAGACCCATTTAACAACCAGGAAGAATACAATTTTCTTAGATGTAATTCATTAAATGGACAAACCAAAGATGCTTTTTCTAAATCTAAAGCAGGTTCTTGGAGATATGATATTATTTATCAGGGTTTCAAGATAAATATGCCTGATGTATTAGCAGCCATTGGAGTTGCTCAAATGCCAACTTATTTTGAGAAAGTTCTAAATGAACGAAAGCGCATATATGAATTCTACCGAAATTATTTTTTTGATAAAGAATGGGCTATCCTCCCTCCTTTCGAAGACGACAAAAAAAAATCTTCTTGCCATTTGTATGCATTAAGAGTTCAAAATGTAAGCGAAAAAGAGCGTGATAAAATTATAGAGCTTATTTCTAAAGACGGAGTTGCAGTTAATGTACATTTTCAACCTTTACCTCTTTTAAGTTTATTTAAAGAAAAAGGGTTTGACATAAATAATTATCCTGTTGCATTTGACAATTATAAAAGAGAAATATCATTGCCCATTTATCCACAATTAAATGATGAGCAGTTATTATATATAGTTAATACGGTCACTAATGCAGTAGAATCTGTAATATGATTAAACGATTATTTGATATCAGTTTTTTCTAGTATTGGACTTATTTTGTTATCTCCAATATTTATAGTTATAGCCATTTCAATCATTATTGATTCTAAAGGTCCTGTTTTTTTCAAGCAAGCAAGAGTTGGACAATTTAATAAGGATTTTAAAATATTTAAGTTTAGAACTATGTATGTAAACTCAGACAAATTGGGGCTTTTAACGGTAGGAAATAAAGATCCCAGAGTTACAAAAATGGGTTATTTTTTAAGAAAATATAAAATAGATGAGTTTCCTCAATTAATTAATGTATTAGCCGGAAGTATGAGTTTTGTTGGCCCAAGACCAGAAGTAAGGAAATATGTTAATTACTATTCTAAAGATGATTTACAAATTTTAAATGCAAAACCAGGAATTACCGATTTGGCTTCAATTGAATACAGGAATGAAGCTGAATTGATTAAAAAGGCTACAAATCCTGAAAAAAAGTATATAGAAGAAATTATGCCTGCAAAAATTAAACTTAATAAAATATATCTTAGTAATTACAATATTTTTACTGATATTAAAATAATTATTAAAACTTTTGCATCCATAATTTCATAAATAAAAAATAATGAATGGTCAATTTATAATATCATTAGATTTTGAAAAAAATTGGGGAGTTTTTGACAGTAAACCAAATGGTGAATATTTAGATAATATAAATAATGTTGATTTAGTTATTGACAGATTGTTATCTCTAAGTGATAAATATAAAATAAGATTGACCTTTGCCACCGTTGGATTCTTGTTCAACAAAGATAAAGAATCTTTTAAGAGAAATATTCCCGATATAACTCCCTCTTATAAAAACAAATTACACAATCCATACCCATTAATAGAAAAAATTGGCTTAAATGAAAATGCTGACAAGATTCATTATGCTTATAATTCGCTACTAAAAATAATACACAATGGTAGCCATGAGATAGGAACGCATACTTATTGTCATTATTACTGTTTAGAAGATGGTCAATCCATTGATCAATTTGAAGCAGATTTATTAATGGCAAAAAGAGTTGGAAACGAAATGAAAATTGATATTAAAAGCATAGTATTCCCTAGAAATCAAGTTAATAAGGACTATTTAAAAATTTGTGAAAAACATGGTATTCTTTCTTATAGAGGAATTGAAAATCACGCAATTTATAAACCTAAACCAAAAATTGATAGCAAAAATCCTGTTGCTAGAGCATTAAGGTTTTCTGATGCCTACATCAATATTACCGGCAACCATACTTATAATTTTAATAAATTAAAAACGAATCGAATAGTTGATTTACCCTCGAGTAGTTTTCTTAGACCTTATAGTAAGAAGCTTAGTGCTCTAGAGCCTTTAAAGGTTAGAAGGGTGAAAAAAGGAATGATTCAGGCTGCCAAAAAAGGTGAATTATTTCATATGTGGTTTCATCCTCATAATTTTGGTAAAAATATCGATGAAAATTTTAAAAATCTTGAAGAAATTTATAAAATATACGCAAAATTAAACTCTAGATATAAGTTTGAAAGTACAACAATGACTCAATTAGCTAAATGTCTATTAATTAAATAAAACGCTGCATTTACTTTTACTTCCAAGAAAAACAAATTCTTTATCATTCCCATTTTTAGAATAAACTTTTAAATTTGATATTGGTTCTGGATTATTGCTTAATACCTCTATAATTACTGCATTTAAAAATAAATATTTTTGTGTGATTTTTATTAACTCAAAGTTATCTAAGTTTATAGTATCTTTTAAATATTCTATTTTGTAATTTTGAGTTAACAAGTCATTTTTTCTACCTAAATTCTTAATGAAGAATAATACATTTGAGAATAATACATTAATTTTTCTCTTTCTTAAATATTGTTTGAACTTAAAATAATTTGAGATGTAAGTTGAGAGCAAAGTTGAAATTAAAGATCCTGAATCATATAAAACATGGATTTGAAAGTAATATTCTAAATTTGTCCATCGTTTTTTATATTCAAAATCCCCCTTTGAAAAATCAATAACTGAAATATTATTCTCAAAACACCACTTACCCAATTCCGATATCATAATATGTCCTAAACCAAATCTAAAATATTTATTGTCAAAAGATTGAGAAGAAAAAAATAAAATTTCCTCAGATAAGAAGTTAAAAGATCCACAAATTGGTTGTCCATCGGCTTTAATAATAAATAGATTTGCTTTTTTATCCAGTATCATATTATAAAGCAAATCATAATAATAATCCCAGTTAGACAAACTACTAGTTGCAATTCCCTTTTCACCAAAACGCAGTTCAAATAATTTTTGATAGGCTAACATGTTAATTTGAAACTCTTCCTTAGAAATTTCTCCGTATAGGAAGGTATATTCTATATTAAAACAAATTTCTAATTGTTGTTTTTTCTTCTTAATATAATTCCTTCTCTTTGATCTAAATTGATTATTAAAAAACTCATCAAAAGTTTTAAACTCTGACAATTCAGCCGCTAATCCTTTGTATTGATTTACCTTTTTGATTTTCAATTTTGAATTTCCAGTATATGTATTAACTTTAAAATATTCTGGAACATCATGAATTAAAAATACTTTATTTTTATAATCAAATTGTTCATTGATATCACCTAATGTATAATACATTCCATTGGTGATATTTTTTCCTACATTCGTAAATAATGAAAAATATTTATTTTCTATAAAACCAACATTTTTTATAAAATTAAAGGTTTTTGCTGCTTTCCCATTATTAAAGTGTTTTAACCAAATTGTACTAAATATTTTTGATAAAAATGGATTGTTAATCATAAGTATTTACTTGTTTAAAGTATTCAAAGTCCTCCTTTTACTTATTTGAATAGTATTTAATTCACCAAATCCGAAATACAGTTCATTTATATATTTATGCTTAAAAAATTTAATGCTTTCAAAAGGCTGAGGATCATTATAAATATAATCGAATATAGCTTTTCGCTGAGAAATGTACTTATTATTGTGAATTGGTATTTTTTCTAATTTTTCGAAGTCAGGAATTTTATGCTCAATTGTTAAAACATCATAAGGTATATAAACTAATGATTTGTTGTGTTTTAAATTAGTTAACCAATACCTAAAATTATGATATTTTTTAATAAAATATTTTTCCCGTAATCTTCGTTTTAAATTGAATTTTTTTTCAATATAAATTGCAATAACTCGGCTCATTAAAGAAGATGAATCATACAATAAATGATGGTGTTTCTCATAAGTTTTATTACTCCAACGTCTTTTATATTCAAAATCTCCATGGGTGTAATCAAAAATCTTTACATTATTTTTAAAACTCCATTCTAATAGTTTGTATATGGTTGTATGTCCAATGTTAAATTTGTAATAATCTATATCAAAAACAGTCAATGCCTCAATAAAAGTATCACCAAAATGATAACTAAACGTAATGCCTATGGGTTTTTTGTCATTATAAATCACAAATAAAGAAGCCGTTTTTTCGTTAATCATATTAAAAGCCAAATCACAATAATAGGACCATAGATCCGGATCCAATTCACCACAACGTTCTTGCTTATTTGTATAGCGTTTATCTAGAAGATTGTAAAATTCTTTAAATAAAAAATCGAACTCCTTCTTTTCAATTTTGCCATGAAACATTATGTAACTTATATTGAAACAAGTTTCAAGCCTTCCAATATTTCTTTTAAACTTATACCTGCTGTTAGATTTAAAAACAGATCTCATGTACTCATCTAGATTTGAATAATTTTGAACTTCAGTAATAAAACCTTCATATTGCAGAATTTTTTTAAGTTTAATATCTCCCTTTTTAATAAAACTTTCTACATTATAATATGATGGAATATCTCTTATTAAAAATACCCTTCCTTTGTAATCATGTTCATTACCTTCATTTATTTTATATGTAATACCAGAAGTTAAATTATTTCCAAGATTAGTATAATATGGCAATTTACCTTGTTTAACAAAGCTTATGTCATTTATAAAATTAAAGGTAATTCCAGGCTCAGAATTCTTGAAGTGCTTTGACCAAATTTTTTTAAAAGTTTCGGACGTAAATGGATTATTGATCATGGGGTTTCTCGTTAATTGGCATGTAAATGTAAAAATATATTTGCCAAATTAAAAAACTTTCTCTTTTAATTAAGTAATTATGTCTTTTATCGAATATATTTGAATTTGGTACAGAAAAAGTTGATTTTTACTTCTAATCTTGCAAAATAAGATTAATTTTATGAGTGATAAGATATGGTTGTCATCTCCTCACATGAGTGGCTATGAACAAAAATTTATTGATGAAGCTTTAAAATCTAATTGGGTTGCACCTCTTGGTCCAAATGTAGAAGGATTTGAAAATGATTTGGAGAAATACTTAGGAAATAATTCTTTTGTCGCTGCTTTAAGTTCTGGTACAGCAGCAATTCATTTGGCTCTAATATTATTAGATGTTAAGCAAGGAGATGAAGTATTATGTCAGACCAAAACATTTGTCGCGTCTGTAAATCCTGTTATTTATGTAGGAGCCAGTCCAATTTTGATTGATAGCGAAAAACAAACTTGGAATATGAGCCCAGAAATATTAGAAAATGCAATAATTGACAGAATTAGAATAGGTAAAAAACCAAAAGCTATTATTGCAATAAATATTTATGGTATGCCATATAATGTTGAAAGAAATTCATAATGTTGCAAATAAATATGATATTGCCATAATTGAAGATAGTGCAGAGGCTTTAGGTAGCAAATACAATAATGAATATTGTGGGACATTTGGTGATTTATCTATTCTTTCTTTTAATGGTAATAAAATAATTACAACTTCTGGAGGTGGAGCATTAATTTCAAGAAATAAAAAAATTAAGGAAAAGGCAATATTTTTAGCTACACAAGCTAAGGATGAAGGCATAGATTATAATCATTCACAAATTGGTTATAATTATAGAATGTCTAATATTTCTGCTGGTATTGGTAGAGGACAAATGAAAGTATTAAATGAAAGAATAATAGCAAGACGGAAAAATCATGATTATTACTATGAAAATTTAAATATGATATCTAAAATTAGAATTTCTTTTGGAACCTGAAGGTTATTTTTCCAATAGATGGCTAACATGTATTCTGACCGATTCTGAAAAAACAAAAATAAACTTACTTCTACAATTAAATAAAGAAAATATTGATGCAAGACCATCATGGAAACCAATGCATAGACAGACTTTGTATAAAGATTATCCAAAATACTTAAATGGAGTATCAGATGATTTATATAAAAGAGGTATATGTTTACCAAGTGGTTCAAATTTAACAAAATTGAATTAGATAAAGTAATTGGTGTTAATAAAGAAATATTTTAGCAATGAATAATAAATATTTATATAAAATATCACAAAAATATGCTTCAAAATGGTTAGTTCTACTTTTTGATGTTTGTATAGTTATTTTCACTTTTTTTCTTGCACATCTTATTAAATTTAATTTTACATTAAATTTTGATTTTTTAGAAATTCTTAAGCAAATTCCTTTTGTTGCAATTACGGCAGCAATATGTTTTTTAATAGTTGGTTCTCATAAAGGTGTTGTGAGATATACTGGAATTAAAGATGTTATTAATGTTTTAATTGGTGTTAATCATTTTAGCTACAGTATTATTAATAGAAACTTATTTAACAAGAAGTTTTTATTTAATATTTGAATTTAGTATTTCAGGTTCTATAATTTATATACATCTTTTATTGAATATTTTCTTTTTAATTGCTTCAAAATTTTTAATAAAAGCAACTTACAAAGAAATTATCTCAGAAATTAAACCAATAAAAAATGCTTTAATTTATGGAGCGGGTACATCAGGTAATATTTTGTATAATGCCATACAAAGTGATGTTAAAAGTAATATTGAAGTAATTGGTTTTATTGATGATAATGAAAGAAAAATTGGTAAAAAAATTGACCGAATTAGAAGTATTTAGCTATTGATGAAATTGATGAAAATTTCATAGAAAAAAAAAATATTGATGAAATTATTATTTCTATTCAAAATATTAGTTCTAAGAAATTATTAGAAATTTCTAATTATTTCTTTATCAAAATCAGTTAAAGTAAAAATAGTTCCTCCAGTTAATCAATGGATTGATGGTGACTTAGAACTAAGCCAAATAAAAGATATTAAAATTGAAGATCTATTAGGAAGAGAACCTATTAATATAGAAAGCCCGTTATTAAATGAAGAATATAATAATAAAGTAATATTAATAACTGGAGCAGCTGGTTCTATTGGAAGTGAAATTGTAAGAAAACTTACCCATTTTAATTTTAAAAAATTAATTCTGGTTGATAATGCTGAATCTCCCTTTATGATCTTCAACAAGAATTTGTTCAAAAAAAAATAGAAAATATTGAAGCCATTATTACTGATGTTAGAAATTTTAATAGAATGGATCAAATATTTTCACAAATTATCGTCCAGATATTATTTTTCATGCCGCTGCTTATAAACATGTTCCTTTAATGGAAAACAATCCATATGAAGCTGTAAGTGTAAATGTTAGTGGAACAATAAATATTGCAGATCTAGCCATTAAACATGGTGTTAATAAATTTGTACTTGTTTCTACCGATAAAGCTGTAAACCCAACAAATGTTATGGGAGCAACAAAACGAATGGCAGAATTATATATTAATTGTTTAAAAGATAAAGGAGAAACAAAATTTATTATTACAAGATTTGGAAATGTTTTAGGATCAAATGGATCTGTAATTCCTTTATTTAAAAAACAAATTGAAAATGGTGGTCCATTAACTGTAACTCATGAAAATATTACTAGATATTTTATGACAATTCCAGAAGCATGTTCCTTAGTTCTTAGAAGCTGCAGCAATGGGTAATGGAGGTGAAATATTTGTTTTTGATATGGGAGAACCTATTAAAATATTATGATTTGGCCATTAAATATGATATCTCTTTCAGGCTTAAAATTATCCTGATGATATAGATATAAAAATAATTGGATTACGACCTGGAGAAAAGATCTATGAAGAATTTCTTGCAGATGGAGAAAACACAAAACCAACTTATCATGAAAAAATTATGATTGCAAAATCAAAAAATTAGATATTGATTTAATATTAAAACAAAATTATTAGAATTACATACATTCTAATTTTGAATACCAAAATATTGAAATTGTTGCAAAAATAAAAGAAATAGTTCCTGAATATATCTCAAATAATTCTAAATTTGAAATTCTAGATAAATAATAAACTAATTAAAAATGAAACAATTAATAATGTAATCAAATATTACTAATACTTTATTATTTATATTAAGCTAATTGTCTTGAACTCATGTGCTTCAAGACAAGATATAGCTTATTTTCAAGATGAAAAAATTGGAGATTTCATTCAACCAGAATTAATTTATGATTTAATTTATCAGCCAAATGATATGTTAACTATAGATGTAACTGCTTTAGATCCAGAAACTGTTAGACCATTTAATCTAACTTCTGTTCCTTATAGTGGATCCTTAATTGAGTGAAACGTCAAGTAGAAGAATGCAAACCTATATTGTGGATTCAAAAATGGAAATATAGAATTTCCAGTTTTAGGTAAGTATAAAAATTGGTGGTTTAACAAGAACAAGAAGCAACAAATTTGCTTAAATCAAAATTATCAAAATACGTTAAAGATCCTTTAGTTAATATTAGAATAACTAATTTTACGGTTACTATTTTAGGAGAAGTTAATAGTCCCGGATCATTTATTATTCAAGATGAAAAAGTAACTTTAGCAGAAGCATTAGGACTGGCTGGTGATTTAACTATTTTTGGAAAGCGAAAAAATATTCTTTTAATTAGAGAAATAGATGGGATTAAAAAAATTTTCAATAATAGATTTAACATCTGTAAAAATCTTATCTTCTTCAACATATGGTTTAAAACAAAATGATGTTATTTATGTAGAACCAAATAATTCTAGAATTAGATTCTCTTCATATAATCCAAATAATTCATGTACTTATTTCTGCTATTGGTACCTTAACTACTATAGTTGCCATATTTATAGTTCGTTAATAAAAATATAATAAATATGAGTAAAAAATTAACTGAAAAGGAAGAATTAAGAAATCAACTTGAAAAATATTTTAGTAATAAAAATGGTTTTTAATAAGTCTATCTGTTTTTCTTTTTCTTGGCATTTATTTATATCCGGTATACTCCTGAAAAATACTTAGTTACTGCAACTATAAAAATAACAAATGACAATGGAGATCAAAATATGCTTAGGGAAGTCAATCAAGTTAATGATTATGGACTTTTCAGCCAACAATCCAATAGAGTTAATGATGAAATAGAAGTTTAAAATCTAGATCTTTAGTAAAAAAAATTGTTAAAGATTTAAATCTTAATATTCAATATTTATGAAGGGTAAAATAGCATCAAATGAATTATATAAAACACCCCCAGTAACTGTTAATTTTTTTAGTAATGATTCAATTATAAAAAATATTGACACCACATTTACTTTTCACGTCGATTCTAAAACAAAATTTCACATTTAACAAAGAAGCCAAGAAATTAAATTTTGGTGACCAGTATTAAAACAACTTTTGGGGATATAATTATTACTCCTAATTTTGAAATAGATGAGATGCAAGTTGGATAAAGATGTAACAATTAAAATTTCTCCAGTTGAAATTATGTTAGGATTATTATAATTCAAAAATCAAAATTACCCCACCTGGTGAAGAATCAAGTATAATTAATATTTCATTAGAAGAATCTGAAACTGACAAAGGAGTAGAAATAATTAATAAATTAATTGAAGAATATAATAATCAAATAATTGAAAATAAAAATAATTATAGTTACGAAACCTCAAATTTTATTAATAATAGATTACAAGTTGTTTCTTCAGAATTATCAGAGGTTGATTTAACAGCAGAAGTCATTAAAAAAGATAATAGATTAACAGATCTTGAGTTCTCAATCAAGTATTTATCTTACAAAGCGAAAGAGATATTGAAAATCAGCAAGTTGACACTACTACTCAATTCAAATTAATTGATTATATGGATAATTATTTGGAGGACAATAATTCCAGTGGAGATCTTAATACCTAGCAAATATGTCTTTTGAAGATAATTCAATTAATGAAATAACAAGACAACATAATGAATTGGTATTACAAAGAAATAGAATTTTAAAAAATTCAAGTGAAATTAATCCAGTTGTCATTAATTTAGATGAACAAATTAATAACTTAAAGCAAAGTTTAAGAACAAGTTTAAATAATATTAAATCTTCAAATCTAATTAGATTAGATGCATTAAATAAGGAGGATTCAAGAATTTCTTCAAAAATTTATTCTGCTCCAAAAAAAGAAAGACAATTTAGAGATTTAAATCGTCAACAAAATATTAAAGAATCGCTGTATTTATATTTACTTACAAAAAAGAGAAGAGGCAGCAATTGCCAATGGAATTGCTTCACCAAATGCCATTGTTGTAAACGATGCATATGCAAGTGATAATCCGTATTCTCCAAAGAAAAATATGATTTTTTTAGCTGCTTTAATTTTTGGTTTTTTAATTCCTACTAGTTATAATTTATTTACTTGACTTTATGGATAATAAAATTCATACTAAAAATGATATTAAAAAACTTACGACTATTCCATATTTAGGAGAAATTCCAAAATCTAAAACTAAAAACACTCTAATTAAAAAAGTTGATTATTCTCCAATAGCAGAAGCATTTCGGTTAATTAGAACGAATATTGATTTTATGCTTTCGAATATTACCAAAAGAAGAAGGTAAAGTTATTTTTATTACATCTACAACCAGTCAGAGAAGGAAAATCACATACAGCAATTAATTTAGCTAAATCTATATCATTTTCAGGTAAAAAAGTATTAATTATTGAATCAGATATTCGTGTTCCAAAAGCAAATAAATATTTGAAAGTGGATAATAAAATTGGACTTAACAGACTACCTAGTTAATGACAAATTAAAATTGTCAGAAGTTATTACTAAAATAAGTGATAATCTTTATATGTTACCTTCTGGAACATTACCACCAAATCCTGCAGAATTATTAATGAGTGATAAGATGGAAATTCTTTTTGAAAATGTTAAAAAGGATTATGATTATATTATTGTAGATACTTCTGCAATTGGATTAGTAACAGACACATTGGTTATTGGAAAATATGCTGATCTTTTAATTTATGTTGTTCGAGCAAATTATTTAGACAAAAGACAATTAGTATTGCTCAAACCGCTTATGAAGAAAAACGATTACCAAATATGGCAATTTTGCTTAATGGTGTTACATCTCAGAAAGGGATATGGTTATGGTTATGGTTATGGAAGTGATACTACTAAAAAGAAATCCAAATGGAAGTTCTCTTAAATTAAATTTTCCGACGTTTCTTTTCTTTTTTTAATAAGCTCAATTCTCTGGAGGTCTGACCGGCAACCGAAGTGTTCTCCTCTGCCCTTCTAATTAAGTATGGCATAACGTCCTTAACAGGTCCAAATGGAACATATTTGGCTACATTGTAGCCCCTATCGGCCAAATTATAACTTATATGATCACTCATTCCATATAGTTGCCCAAACCAAATCCTTTTGTCATTATTTTTTAGACCTTTTTTAGCCATCAAATCAATAGCTAGATAAGCACTTTCTTCATTATGAGAGCCTATGAAAATTGACATATCATCAATATTGTTGATCATATATTCAACAGCCCCATTATAATTATCGTCTGTGGCTTGTTTTGTGGAACACATTGGAGATTTATAGCCCATTTCTTCTGCTCGCTCATTTTCCTTTTCAAGATATGCTCCACGAACTAGTTTATAACCTATATAATACCCTTTCGCCTTGGCAGATTTATGTTGTTGTTTTAAGAAATCTAATCTGTCGCTTCTATACATTGGTAATGTATTAAATACAACAGGCTTATCTGTATTATACTTTTCCATCATTAGTGTCACCAGATCATCAGCTGCCTTTTGCATCCAGGTTTCTTCAGAATCAATCAATAACATAACATCATTCTCTTTAGCAGCTTTACTTACCACGTCATAACGGTTTACTATGTTATTCCATTCTACTTGTTCAGTATTTGACAAGGAATCTCCATTACTAACTTTTTCATATATTTTTAAGCGCCCAAATCCGGTTGGTTTAAAAACGGCTATTGGCATTGACTTCTTTTCTTTAGCAAAATCAATGATCTTTAAGGTCATTTTAAATGCTCGATCAAATTCGGTTTCACTCTCCTTCCCTTCTACCGAATAATCTAAAACTGAACTGACTCCTTTTTCATACATTTTATCTATAACTGTTAAACAGTCCTCTTCGTTAACACCTCCACAGAAATGGTCAAAAACCGTTGATCTAATTAATCCCTCAACAGGTAAATGCGCCTTAAGTGCAAAATTGGTGGCTGCTGTACCGATCTTCACTAAAGGTTCTATTGAAATCATTTTGAATAAGAAATATGCACGTTCTAATTCAGAATCACTTTTTAAAGCAAAAGCAATTTCTGTATTATCAAAAATCTGATCTGTAGCCATTTTATTATTATTTTATATACAAAGATAATTATACTTAATTTACTTTTTTATAGAAAAACTCCTTATTTTCACACCTCTAAATGATAAATTTTTATTGATGAATTCAATTAGAAATGGCCATAGCCAAATAATTTTTAATAAGGAATGTTATGTTGTTTTAAACCAATATATTAAGTCGAATAATTTTTCGAAAATATTTGTTTTGGTAGATAATAATACATCAAAATTCTGCCTACCTATTTTTATGAGTAAATTGGATTTAGATTGTAAGATTGAAACAATTGAAATTGATTCAGGTGAAGAACATAAGACCATTGATACCTGTTCAAGTGTTTGGAAGGCATTATCTGACTTTGGAGCCGACCGAAAAAGTCTATTGATCAATCTTGGTGGTGGGGTAATAACCGATCTAGGTGGCTTTGTTGCTTGTACTTTTAGAAGAGGAATAAAATATATTAATATTCCAACTACTTTACTGGCCATGGTTGACGCCTCGGTTGGTGGTAAGACTGGAGTAGATCTTGGCTCTTTAAAAAACCAAATTGGGGTTATCAGTTCTGGGGATTTAGTTTTGATCGATACGGAATATTTAGAAACTCTTCCAAAAAATCAATTTAAATCAGGAGTTTCAGAAATGTTAAAACACGGTCTTATTACCTCTGATGATTACTGGCTTAAAATGGTGAAATACTTGAATGATGGTAAAGAATATAGAGTCGTTAATTCATGAATCAATTGAAATAAAGGCTAAGGTTGTTGATAAAGATCCAAATGAGAATGGATTGAGAAAGACCTTAAATTATGGACACACCTTAGGCCATGCCATTGAGTCTTATTTCCTTCAAAATAAAACAAAAAAAGAATTACTACACGGCGAAGCAATTGCTATTGGGATGATACTTGCGACTTATATTTCCTTTAAAAAAACAAACTTTCCAAAGGAGAGAATGATAAACATTAAAGACACGATTTTTCAACTCTTTCCTAAGGTTTCATTTGATCCATTGGATTACTCCAACATTATTTCATTATTAAAATTTGACAAAAAAAATAACTATGGAAATATTAACTTCGTTCTTTTGGAAGATGTCGGAAAACCCGTATTGGATTGTAAGGTAGAAAATGAGCTTATTCTAGAAGCTTTTGAATATTATAATAATTAATTTTTTATAAAAATATTTGATGATTAAAAAATAATTGTAAATTTAGAATTAAAATTAAATGGCATTTTAATTATTTATAACCTTAAAATAGTTTACTATGCAACGCCTCATAATTGATTACAAAAAATTAACACCAGAGATCTTGATGCTTCTCAATGAGAAATTTCCTGATGGATATGATGATAATGATATCATTACTTTCAAAAATCACATCAGTGAAACAATTGATGCCGTGGAAGTAAGAACAGAAGATAAAATCTACCTTGTTAAAATTGGAAAACATCTCATTGACTCAATGGCAAATATTGATCTCGTAGATGATTCAGAAGAACTTAATGATCCAGATTCCTTAAAGAATGATAATGACTCTGAATTTATTATTGAAGACGAAGAAGAAGAATAATTCTTTATTTCAGATACCTTTCTTCTATCACCTTACAATGGTGATTACAATGACCAACTAAAATAAAAGCAATTGCTCTTACCGACATTGGATTATTATTAGCATTTCCTGATTTCAGCAGCATATTCGCACTAAAGCTCTTAAATAAAGATATTGAGGAATTTCTGGCTATAATAAATTCCTCAATTAATTCCTTAAATTCTCTTTTATTGGCTTTTGATTGAGGAACGTAGTTGTTATGATCATAACCGGGTAGATCGGTGGAGTCATTTCGTGCAAAACGCAAAGCTCTATATGCAAAAATTCGTTCTGTATCTATTAAATGCTGAATCAATTCTTTAGTGGTCCATTTACCATTCTCATAACTGTATTCATGTTTCAATAAAGGAATAGATTTAAAAAATTCACTTGTTTTTTCTAAATTAAATTTTAATCCTTCAATCAATTCTTCATTGCCACATATATCGAGATACGGCTGATAAAAAGCTCCATATTCACCTGTATTTAAGTCCTTAACTTTCATATTAAGCAGAATTTCTGGCTGCATTTATATTGCCAAATAAAGATCTAGTAACCATTTTTTCATAAACTTCAAGTTCTTTATTAGATGCTCCTACTTCCTTTAATTCCTGTATTTTTAGCAATGCATATTGTTGAATAGTCAATAAAGGCAAAACGATTTTTTCTCTAATTTCTATAGATGCTCTTCCTGCTTGTTCATTTTCCATTAACTCCTTGTAACCAGATATCTTTAAAAGTAATTCTTTAGTTAGTGTATACTCATTAAAAATGATTTTCCAGAAATCTCCAAACTCCTCATCTTTTCTCATATATTCAGTTAAACTAAAAAAGGATTTTGTAAGACTCATCATACTGTTTCCTATCAAGGTCCTAAAAAAAGAAGAATTCTTATACAAATCCTTAACCTTCTTTAATTGTCCCTCTTCTTCAAATTGCTTAATTGCAGAACCAACACCATAAAATCCAGGCACATTCTGCTTAAGTTGACTCCACGAGCCCACAAATGGGATAGCTCTAAGATCAGAAAAATTTAACTCAGTTGATTGTCCTCGTTTTGAAGGTCTGGAACCTATATTTGTTTTGGCATAATATTTCAATGTACTCATTTTTTCCAGGTACGGAATAAATTTAGGATGGTTTTTAAAGGCCACATAGGTATTATAACTTAATTCGGCCAGTCTATTCATTGTATTTCGGTCTGAATCTGTTAATAATCCTTCAGATTCCATAAACACTCCGTTAGAAATCCCCGAGCTAATTAATTGCTCTATGTTATACTGACTGGATTCCAGTGTGCCAAAATTAGAACTGATAGTTTGTCCTTGAATGGTTATTTGTATTTCTTCATTCTCTATATTAGGTCCTAATGAAGCATAAAATTTATGGGTGTTTCCTCCTCCTCTGGCTGGAGGCCCACCTCGACCGTCAAAAAATATAGCTTTAATACCATATTTTCTGGATACTTCAGTTAACGCCTCTTTCGCTTTATATATACTCCAATTCGCCATTAAATAGCCCCCATCTTTAGTGCCATCACTAAAACCGAGCATTATTGTTTGCTTATTTTCTCTTCGTTTAAGATGTTTCTTATACTCGGGGTTAGAATAAAGTATTTCCATAACTTTATGTGCTCCCTGAAGATCCGGAACGGTTTCAAACAATGGAATAATATCAACCTTTGGCTTTGACCACCCGCAAAGATTGACCATGGCAAATGTTTGCATTACATTTAATGCCGATTGATTGTTGCTAATTATATATCTATGAGCTCCTCTTTCTCCGTTTTCCTTCTGAATACTTTTCATGGCATAGATAGATCCCAGAGTTTTTTTAGCTAAATCATCCTTAAATATTTCCAGATCGAGCTTTCCTTTTACCATTTGAAGTACTTTAATCTGATCTTCTTGGGACAAGTTTAAATAGTCGTCTGGGAAAATATTTAAATTTTGTTTTAGAGTCTCCTTGACGATAGTTTCAAATACAGAAAGATGAACTCTAGAATCTTGGCGAATATCCAGAGTTGCAAAATGAAAACCAAATAGCGTAATTTTATTTATCAAACTTTCTATCTCACTTAAAAACAGAGATTTATGATCTTTAATTATAAGCTTTTTTACCTTATGAAGTTCAGTTATTAAGTTGTTTAACTCCAGTTTATTTCTTCCTTTTTGATCATATACATTGTCATACAAGTCTTTTTCCAATTTGGACATAATTATATCCACACCGGGAAAAGTAATTCTGCGCTTTAGATTCCTTATATCTCGATAATAATTTAATAGAATGGTTTTTTTAAGTCTATCGGCAACTTTTAGGGTTATTTCAGTAGTAACAAATGGATTTCCATCTCTATCGCCACCTGGCCAGAATCCAAGATCAATAACTTGATTATCCAGAGGTTCTCCTTTTAATATATTATGTTGTATATAATCATAAATCTTACTGACAGAATGATAAAACACATTTTCCAAATACCAAATTAAACGAACAGCCTCTTCATAGGGCGAAGGTTTTTCTTTTTTAAAGAACGGAGTTTTACCCAGTTGTGCCAATAATTTTTTTATTGTAAGCAAGTCACTTTTTTGAATGGCAATATCAAGATCTGTAATGATCCCTAGAACAGCACCGGGATAAAATTGCGTAGGATGAGCTGTTAAAACAGGTCTAACCTTAAAATGATTTAAGTAGGTTTTTAATTCTTTAACCTTATTCTTTGCTTTCGCTTCTTCTTTGATATTTCTAAGTGTCCCAATTCCATCCATATTGGTAACGATGGGAAATGCCGCATCCTCAATAGCATCAAATAATACTACTTGTCGTTCAATATATTGAATAAACCTGAAAAGGAGATCGTTCTTTTCTTTTTGAGAGGGTTTTTGATGGTACTTTTTAAAAAATGTCTCTACAATTTGAGTGGGTGTCTTTTTATTAGAAAATCCCTTTTCACATTCAGTACTAAATAAAGGTAACATAACTCCTGTATTGGAAATAGTATCAAATGGCAAAGTCAAAAATATACTATTATAAATCTGGTATTTTGATAGTACATTCTCATTGAATCGTTCTAATTTGGCTTGTCTAAGCATAATATATATTTAAAAAAACCCTTTACTGAAAACAATAAAGGGTTACGTGAAAAATTCTTCTTCTTTATAACTCTTTAAAGATCGAGTGCATTAAACGTTTTTTATCATTTATACTCTCCTCTAATGAAATCATAGTTTCTGTTCTGTAAACACCTTCTATATCATCTAGCATAAAAATTATATCCTTTGCATGTTCTGTGTTTTTTGCTCTGATCTTACAGAAAATATTAAATTTTCCTGTTGTTATATGAGCAACTGTAACAAATGGAATTTCGCTAATACGCTCTAAAACAAAATGAGTCTGAGAGGTATTCTGTAAATAAATACCAACGTACGCGATAAATGCAAATCCTAGTTTCTTATAATCCAATGTTAAAGATGAACCTTGAATTATACCTGCATCTTCCATTTTTTTTACACGAACATGAACAGTTCCAGCCGAAATAAGCAGTTTCTTGGCAATATCGGTAAATGGAGTTCTAGTATTTTCAATTAACATGTCCAGAATTTGATGATCTACTTCATCTAATTTAAACTTAGCCATTTTTTAGTTATTTTAGGTTTTTAGTTGTTTTAATAAATATTTCGCAACAAAATTAACTAATAAATTAGAATTCTTTTATAATTAATGGCTTTATTTCAGAATTTTTATCAACTAAAACGATTTCGATACCTTTTGAAGAGCCTTTACTTAGAATATTAATTTCCTTTTTATTTATTTCTATCTCTTTATGACCAAAAAAGGAATTTAAATTTCCAACTTGTTTTAGGACAGGAATAAACAGAATGGTTTCATTTTTAAGAACTTCATCAAATTGAATAGCTATATCAAGAACCTTTCCCTTGTATTTAGCATCTCTCAATATAACATCAAAGAATAGTTTTTGGTTTTCGGGAATTAATTAAATATTGCTCGTACTTGCTCCCACTAACTTCACCAGAACTCATATAGGATAAAGCCGTAAATAAAGATTGATAAATAAATTCCCTTGTTTTTTCTCTTAAATAGTCATTTTTATAGTGCCCTGCTTCGAATAAAATAGTTGGAATATCCAAACTCTGAAAAGTATCACCTACACAATTATTATTAAATGAGTCATCATAAACTCCCACCTGATCTGGGATTTGTTCTTGTAAGGCATTATTCATAGAGGCTATAAGTTCCATAGCTATCTTTCTAGTATCAGTGATTTTACAAGTTTTGTCTTGTGCAGGTGCAAGGAATGACACAGTAGCCGGAATATTAGTATTACCAGCACTAAATATTGTACGCTGGCCATGTAAATTAAAACAGTAATTTGGTTTAAATTGTTCAAAAGCACTTTTTAATATTAAACTCTCAGGCTGTGAAAGTTGTTGGGCGTCCCTGTTAAGATCCACATTATTTGCATTTAATCTTGTGTAAGCTTCTGCTCCATCAGGATTAAGAATTGGTATAATATATAGAGTACACCGACTTAATATGGTTTTTATTATTGGGTCTCGTTCATTTAGCAATGTGTTTATCAGGTCAAATAAAGCTTTTGTAGTCGTGCTTTCATTTCCATGCATTTGTGACCATATCAAAATCCGATTTGTTCCATGTCCAACTTTTATTTTAAACACAGGTTTATTTAAAACCGATTTGCCAATTTCATCAACTTCTAATTTATTTTTAAGCGAATTAATTAAAGGTAATATATGTTTGTTATGTATATATCGACCATGTAAATTCTGCTCTTTATATAAGGAAAATAGTCGTTGTAAATCTAGATTAGGTAAACACGTTAAAAATTTAAATTACAAATGTAAACAATATAATAGTTACATTTGTAAACACTAAAAATTTCTGTATTGTTTAGTCTTGTATACAATTTTACTAAGATTAAACTACAAATAACCCTTAAATTATTTATTTTCTTGTATTGTTTGTTATATATCTATATATCAATATTTTATATTACTTTATATCAATAATATATTTATCTTTATTATAACTATTTACATGATTATTATGATAAATATCAGCTTTCGTTTACATTTGTAATAAATAAGTTAACCTGAAATTAGTTTACAATGATAAACTCGGAAAATTTTGTAAGAAGATTGGAAAAAGTCATAAAATATTACGGATTATCCTCTTCATCCTTCGCTGAAAAAATTGGAGTACAACGTTCTAGTATATCACACATCTTGTCTGGAAGAAATAAACCAAGTCTGGAATTTATAATGAAGGTCCTCTCCTCTTTTCCGGAAATCGATCTGTATTGGTTATTAAATGGAAAAGGAAATTTCCCCATTGGAGATCCTGTTCCTGAAAAAGAAAAAAGTATAATTGAACCTGCCAAAATAAAATCGACTAAGAAAGATTCTGCTATGAAATCAATTGAGCGTATTGTTATTTTTTATACCGACGGAAGTTTTGAGAATTTTGTAAGTTAACTTTTTCTTCAAACCATTATCAATTAACTAAATGTTAATTAAATTTGCTCAAATTGTTTAAGATGAAGTATTTTTCATTTATCCTGTCCTTATTATTGTTTTCCGGTTGTTATCAAAATGAAAGAGAATGTGTAAAATATAGAACAGGATCATTTAAAAGCAGTATTATAATTGACAATATTGATTATACATCTACTTTTGTCAGGTCTGATACACTTCAAATTGAAACTTTTGAAAATAAAACAGATTCAGCGAATGTCAGATGGATCAATGATTGTGAAATGATCTTCAGGACCATTAATCCCAAGTCAATGGCAGAGAGAAAGGATGTGCACGTAAAAATATTATCAACTACAGATTCATCCTATGTATTTGAATACTCTTATGTTGGTAAAACCAATAAACAAAAAGGAATTGCCATTAAAATTAATTAGCTATGTTAGACTTTTTATTGACTAGTGATGCTATAATGGCATTATTAACCTTAACTTTTTTAGAGATCATATTAGGAATTGATAACATTGTTTTTATTTCAATTGCAGCAAATAAATTACCTGAAAATCAGAGATCCAGAGTTACAAACATAGGCCTCATATTGGCCATGGCCCAGCGAATAATCTTATTGTTCTTTGTGTCCTTTTTGATTGGTTTAAATGAACCTTTTTTCATTTTTGATAACAGTTGGCTTCATCTTTCTTTAAGTTGGCAAAGTATAATTCTATTTTCCGGAGGTATGTTCCTCATTTATAAAAGTACTTCAGAGATTCACGAAAAAATAGAAACTCCTTTACATGATGAGAACGCTATCAAGAATAAGCGAATTAAATCATTTTCCCAAGCTATTGTTCAAATTTTAATAATTGATTTTATTTTTTCAATTGACTCAATTTTAACGGCAGTTGGAATGACCAATGGTTTACATCCAAATCATTATTATACTTTAGTTCTTATGATTATCGCAGTTGTAATTTCTATTGCTGTCATGATTTGGTTTGCAAATCCGATAAGAAAATTCATAGACAATCACCCAAGTATGCAAATTTTAGGATTAGCATTTCTAATTTTAATCGGGTTTATGTTAATAACCGAAGCCGCTCACCTATCTAAAACTGAGCTGTTTGGTAATTCTGTTGGTGCAGTTCCTAAAGGTTACTTGTACTTTGCAATTGCCTTCTCCCTTTTTGTCGAATTTGTAAATTATAGGATTAAAAAGAAGAATGAAAAGCTTATAAACAAGAAATAACTCGATATAGACATAGGAATTAACCTATTTGGTGATTTAAAATAAATATCTATTAAAACAGAGTAATCTGTCCTTCATCATCAAGATCTTTGTTCTTATTTTTGCCGTTGGTTAATTTTTTAGTAGTAGCGTTTGGCTTAATGTTCAATTCTTTTGGTTTTTCATCTAAAACTTCTTCATCAACTACTTCCATTTCATCCGCATGTATCTCTTCCGGTTCTTCATATGGTAACGACTCCAGTAAGTTGATCTGATTTACTTTTTCTCTCGATAATTGATTTCCTAAAGCAGAAATTCCTTTAATAGAAATAAACTCTTCCAAATTCACTTGAATATTATCCTTTCTATCCTTACCTCTTTCTTTTGCAAACACAACTTCCACTATAGGCCTCCATTCTGTTGAAACTATTTCTAACTGAGAATTCTTGTGGTCAGTTATAAATATTTCCTCTTTGTTTTCATTTTCGATTAGAAACCTTTTAACATAATATCGTTCTTTTTCACCATCAAAATAAATTGCGGAAATTGGTTTTTTAGGAATCCATTTTTCCAACACGATCATATCTTCATCAAAATGTGTGGTCAACTCAGGCATAATAGTTTTTATGGTTCCAGATTGAGTAATCACTAACAATCTGTCTTCACCCCTAAATTCACCAATTAAGCTCTCCTCTGCCATCAACATTTAATCTTTGAACCGTATCATCAAACCAAATTTTTCGTGGCTTAAGAGTAGACACACCTTTTTCTTTTAGTTCAATACGTTTAATAGAGTGTTTTGTTACCAAATTCCCTTTTGAGGCTCTTCCTTTAATTAAGATATCGGCAAAATCAATATCCCATTTAAGCTTTTTAATACTTCCAACCTGACGTAATAACACTGTTATAACTTCAGCCTCGCCATTTGGATTAGCAGAAAAATACCACACTTTTGAACCTTTAGTTCCATTGGTCAGGTCATATTCCTTATCTCTGGTTACTCCCGTGACAGCAAATCGTTTTACATATGATGGCCCCCTAATTCCGTCGAGGTAAATCATATTATAAATAGTTCGCTTATCTTTCTTTTTAAATACCGCAACATGTATAATACCTTTCCCAACAAATGTTTTAGCATCAACTTTAGTGATCATCATCTTGCCTTCATTTGTAAAAATAATAACATCATCAATATCACTACAATCACAAACGTATTCATCTCTTCGAAGAGATGTTCCAATGAAGCCTTCTTCTCTGTTTACATACAACTTGGTGTTACGAATTACCACTTTAGTGGCATCTACATCATCGAATATCCTTATTTCTGTTTTGCGTTCTCTTCCTATACCATACTCCTTTTTTAGCCTAGTAAAATAAGAGATAGCATAATCAATTAAATTGGCCAGGTTATGCTTAACCTCTGCTATTTGATCCTCAAGAGCTTCTATTTTTTGTTGTGCTTTGTCAATATCAAACTTTGAAATACGTTTGATCCGAATTTCCGTTAAACGCACTATATCCTCCTCGGTAATAGCTCTTTTAAGGTGTTTTATATATGGTTGCAATCCTTTGTCAATTGCCGTTATAACACCTTCCCATGTTTCTTCTTCTTCAATATCACGATAAATACGGTTTTCAATAAAAATACGTTCCAATGATGCAAAATGCCACTGTTCTTCAAATTCGTTAAGCTTGATCTCTAATTCTTTTTTTAATAACTCAACCGTATTATCGGTAGAACGCCTTAACATCTCCGAAACCCCTACAAAAAGTGGTTTGTTTTCTTCTATAACACAACCCAAAGGAGATATTGACGTTTCACATGCTGTAAAAGCATATAAAGCATCTATGGTCTTGTCCGGAGAAATTCCTGATGGTAAATGGACTAAGATCTCAACATCGGCTGCTGTATTATCATCAATTTTTTTAATCTTGATCTTGCCCTTTTCATTGGCTTTTAAAATAGAGTCAATTAGTGAAGTCGTATTTGTCCCAAATGGTATTTCAGTTATAACCAGTGTATTTTTATCGAATTGAGAAATCTTAGCTCGTACTCGCACCTTTCCTCCTCGATTACCATCATTATAATTTGTAAAATCGGCTATTCCTGCTGTTGGAAAATCTGGTAAAATGGTAAATCTTTTTCCTTTTAGGTGTTTGATTGAAGCGTCAATCAATTCAATAAAATTATGGGGTAATATTTTTGTAGACAACCCCACGGCAATTCCTTCGCCTCCCTGTGCTAAAAGCAAAGGGAACATAACCGGAAGGTTAATTGGCTCCTTTCTTCTTCCATCGTAGGAAGCCTGCCATTCGGTTATCTTAGGATTGTAAACTACGTCTAAAGCAAATTTAGATAGACGAGCTTCTATATATCTGGACGCTGCTGCTCTGTCACCAGTTAGTATATTTCCCCAGTTACCTTGTGTATCGATTAAAAGATCCTTTTGACCAATTTGCACCATAGCATCTGCAATACTTGCGTCACCATGTGGATGATACTGCATCGTATGCCCTACTATATTAGCTACTTTGTTATATCGGCCGTCATCCAGATCTTTCATTGAATGCATAATCCGGCGCTGAACGGGTTTAAAACCATCTTCAATAGCCGGAACTGCACGTTCAAGAATAACATAGGAGGCATAATCCAGGAACCAGTCTTTGTACATTCCAGTAACTCTGGTTATTGTATCCTGACTGTTAGAATCATTTATACTATCGCTATTTAATTCACCATTCCCTGGATCCATCAACGTTTTGATTTATTATTGCGCACAATTTTATCTAAAGACATCTTTAAATATCTAAGTTTCCTATTAGGAACTAATGACACATTAAATTTAATTCGTTTCTGACGATTTTTACCAGATCGAATATATAGGTTTAACGATTTATAGATCCCATAATCTTTCAGCTTATAATATAACAGCTTTCTCTTTGGAATTTCAACTATTTTCTCTCTATAATTAACGAACTCTGAAACTATCAATCCTTTGTTGATAATTACAAGTACATCCCCATCGCTATCATACTCAAAATATTTGGCAACAGAATACAATGCCATGAATAAACCAAGAAAAAAGCCCATAATTAAGATCCATTCTAAAGTTGTGTTACTAATCCAATTCCTAAACAATCCAAAAACTAACATACTGATTATTACAACAAAAAGTAATAAAAAATAAGCTGTTAAAATGGTATTCCTAATTTTTGAATTGTTTATCCTCATTTATTTAAATCTATTCTTCTATGACATCAAGTTCAACTTTAAGGTTGTTGATTATGAAAGCCTGTCGGTTTGGTGTATTTTTACCCATGTAGAACTCCAATAAATTTTCTATGGACATATCCTTATCTAACATTACGGGATCTAACCTAATATCATCACCTATAAAATATTTGAATTCATCCGGGGAAATTTCCCCTAAACCCTTAAATCGAGTAATTTCCGGTTTTGGTTTTAATTTTTCTAAAGCATCCCTTTTTTCTTGCTCAGAATAACAATAAATAGTTTCCTTTTTATTTCTAACTCTAAATAAAGGTGTTTGTAAAATGTATAAATGCCCTTCTTTTATAAGCTCAGGGAAAAATTGTAAAAAAAAGGTGATTAAAAGTAATCTGATATGCATTCCGTCAACATCAGCATCAGTTGCGATAACTATATTATTATATCGTAAGTCTTCTATGGATTCCTCAATATTTAAAGCTGATTGTAATAAGTTGAATTCTTCATTTTCATATACAATCTTCTTACTTAAACCATACGAGTTTAAAGGCTTACCTTTTAAACTGAACACAGCTTGTGTATTGACATCTCGTGACTTTGTAATACTTCCCGAAGCAGAGTCTCCTTCAGTAATAAACAAGGTCGATTCCAATCGTCTGTCCTTTTTGAGATCTCCTAGATGGATTCTGCAATCTCTTAATTTTTTGTTATGAAGATTGGCTTTTTTAGCGCGTTCCTTTGCTATTTTCCTAATTCCGGACAGTTCCTTTCTCTCATGTTCAGCTTGGAGTATCTTACGTTGAATTATTTCTGATGCTTCAGTATTTTTATGTAGATAATTATCTAACTGAGTTTTTAAAAAGTCATTTATAAAGGTTCTAACCGTTGGCAAGTCCCCACCCATTTCTGTAGACCCTAGTTTTGTTTTAGTCTGGCTTTCAAAAATAGGTTCCATAACCTTAATAGATATTGCACTTACTATAGATTTTCTAATATCTGAAGCTTCATAATTCTTACCGAAGTATTCCCGAATGGTTTTAACTAAAGACTCTCTAAAAGCTGCCAAATGGGTTCCCCCTTGAGTAGTGTTTTGTCCATTTACGAAAGAATGGTACTCTTCGGAATATTGAGTTTTACTATGTGTAATTGCCACTTCAATATCTTCACCTCTTAAATGAATTATCGGGTAAAGTCTGTCAGATTCACTAATATTTTCTTCTAGAAGGTCCCTTAATCCATTTTCACTATAAAACTTTTCTCCGTTAAAAACTATGGTCAATCCTGGATTTAAATACACATAGTTTTTAAGCATTTTTTCTACATACTCATTACGGTATTTGTAATTTTTGAAAATAACCTCGTCCGGAACAAAAGTTACTTTAGTACCTTTTCTTCGTGTGGTATCACTTAATTTTTCTTCCTCTGTAAGGTTCCCTTGAGAAAATTCGGCTGAAGCTGATTTTCCATCACGATTGGATTCTACTCTAAAATATTCCGAAAGTGCATTTACAGCTTTAGTTCCTACACCGTTAAGTCCAACAGACTTTTTAAAAGCCTTAGAATCATACTTTCCTCCTGTATTCATTTTGGATACAACGTCAACCACCTTTCCTAAAGGAATCCCTCTACCATAATCTCTTACTAATACCTTATTCCCTTGGATGGAAACATCAATAGTCTTTCCTTCTCCCATGACATATTCATCAATGGAGTTATCCAGCACTTCTTTAAGTAGAACGTAGATACCATCATCTGGAGAAGATCCATCACCCAATTTCCCGATATACATTCCAGGTCGCATCCGGATATGTTCTTTCCAGTCTAGTGAACGTATGTTTTCTTCAGTATAATTGGATTGTTGAGACATAAAATTGCTTAAAATTTGATAAGATGCTAATATAACGTATCACCTTAAAATATAAAATATAGCCGAGACAAAGTAATTAACAAAAAAACTTGTTAATTGTTGAGAAAAACAAGGTTTCAAGCTTAAATTCAGTCTGTCTATACATTAAAAAGAAAATGCATGACATCTCCATCTTTTACTACATAGCTTTTTCCTTCAACTCTCATTTTACCGGCTTCTTTAACCTTGGCTTCACTTCCGTAAGTTATGTAATCATTATAACTTATAACTTCTACTCTAATAAATCCTTTTTCAAAGTCAGTATGGATAACTCCTGCTGCTTGCGGAGCTGTTGCACCTTTATCAATTGTCCAGGCACGAACTTCTTTAACTCCTGCAGTGAAATAAGTTTGTTGATTCAATAATTTATACGCGGAACGAATTAATTTAGAGGAACCGGGCTCATCGAGACCAATATCCTGTAAGAACATTTGACGCTCTTCGTAATCATCTAATTCATTGATATCTGCCTCAGTGCCTACAGCCAATACTAAAACCTCTGAATCTTCATTTTTAACAGCTTCTTTTACTTTTTCGACGTAATGATTTCCGGAAACTGCAGAAGCTTCATCAACATTACATACGTATAGAACAGGTTTATCTGAAATTAATTGCAATGGTTTTACAAAATCATTGTACTCATCTTCACCGAATTCACAGGCTCTCACAGATTTCCCGGCTTCCAAATATTCTACAATATGCAACAAAGCTGCTTCCTCTTTTTGAGCCTCCTTATTCCCGGTTTTGGCAGCGCGTTTTACTTTATCCAACTTTTTTTCTACTGTTTCAAGATCTTTTAGCTGTAATTCTATATCAATAATTTCTTTATCTCTTAAAGGATCAATGCTACCATCAACATGAACAATATTGTCATTGTCAAAACAACGCAAAACATGAAGTATAGCGTCTGTTTCCCTAATATTCGCTAAGAACTGGTTGCCCAATCCTTCTCCTTTGCTAGCTCCTTTAACTAAACCGGCAATATCAACAATATCGACTGTAGCAGGAACAACTCGCTCCGGATTAACCAACTCCTCTAGTTTCTCAAGTCTCTTGTCGGGAACAATCACTACACCTATATTTGGTTCAATTGTGCAAAAAGGAAAGTTAGCACTTTGTGCTTTAGCATTAGATAAACAATTAAATAAGGTCGATTTACCAACATTTGGCAATCCTACGATCCCTGCTTTCATAGATATTATTTTATGGCTGCAAATGTAGCATTTATTAGTTGTTTTATAAAACAAAAAACCTCAAGCTTTTACCTGAGATTTTTTTGTGATTTTAATTAAAAAATTGACTTTTTAATCCTTATGCATAAACTGCTGTTTGGCCAATAATTCTTCTTCAGACTCAACGTGATCATCATCGGGGATGCAGCAATCTACCGGACAAACCGCAGCACACTGAGGTTCATCATGAAATCCTTTACATTCAGTACATTTATCAGGTACAATATAGTAGTATTCGTCGCTTATTGGTTCTTGAGATTCTTCGGCATCTACCCCTTTACCATCTGGTAGAACAACTTTACCCACCAAACTGGTCCCATCTTTATATCGCCAGTCATCAGATGCTTCATAAATAGCATTGTTTGGGCACTCAGGTTCACAAGCTCCGCAGTTAATACATTCGTCTGTAATTATAATTGCCATAGCATTTTTTCTGTTTAAAATTTTTATTCAATAAATTAAAAAAATAAAAATTTCATCACAATCAAGGATTCACTAAAATTATTTTAAACTTTATAAAAATTAGGTTTAAAAAAATTTCGTTCATTTCATTTTTTTAACTTTACGGGCAAAAATATAGCCAAATTAGGTGATATACAAATTATTATGCCGAACAACCAAAATATAATTAAAGCCTTTGTAAATCTCGGTGATTTTTTAAGCCAGTTTTCTGAAAATGGTATTCATAGAAAGCCTGATATTTTGAATAATGACCTATATTTTGATGGAATGAAGCATCAAATTAATTTGGCAAGACAATATAATGGCTGGTTTACCGAAAAGAATGTTTTATTCGCATTAGAAAATTGGTCTAAAACATTGACTAATAATAATATTAAGACATGGGCGTCAAAGTATAACTTTAATATTAATAATCCAAAGGTAGTTGCCATAATCATGGCTGGAAATATCCCATTGGTAGGGTTTCATGATTTTTTAAGTGTTTTAATTTCGGGTCATAAAGTTTTGATAAAACAATCATCTAATGACAGACATCTATTGCCTTTTTTAGCTAAATATTTACAAGATGTTGAACCATCACTAAATGATAAAATTACATTTACCGATGAAAAACTAAACCATTTTGATGCCGCCATTGCAACTGGCAGTGATAATACAGCAAGATATTTTGAATATTATTTCAGAAATAAAACGAGTATCATTCGAAAGAACAGGAATTCAATTGCAGTTTTAACCGGGAATGAATCCAAAAGCCAACTTGAAGCACTTTCTGAAGATATTTTCAGGTATTACGGATTAGGCTGCAGAAATGTTTCAAAACTTTTTGTTCCCAAAAATTACAGTTTCGATCTGTTCTTCGAAGCGATCTATAAATGGCATCCAATTATCAATGAGAATAAATATGCTAATAATTACGACTATAATAAAGCAGTTTATTTAATGAGTGAATTTGATTTATTAGAAAACGGTTTTTTAATGTTAAAAGAAGATAGTAGTTATAATTCTCCCATTGCAACCTTATTCTATGAAACTTATAATAATACTAAAGAATTAAAGAAAAGGATTAACGCAAATATGGACAAAATTCAGTGTATTGTTTCCAATGGACTTTTTGATAATGAGATAAATTTTGGCGACACCCAAAAACCCAAACTTTGGGACTATGCAGATGGTATAGATTCTGTTGAATTCTTGTTAAAAATATAGTGGAAAAATTATTGAATTAATAATAAAATTTATACAATAAATCGCCACCTTTGCAACTTTAAACCAATTATATAACAATGAAGCAACATAATTTTAGCGCAGGACCATCAATTTTGCCTCAGGAAGTACTTTTAAAGTCATCTGAAGCCGTTATGGATTTTAATAATAGCGGTCTGTCATTATTAGAAATATCACATAGAAGCAAACCTTTTGTAGATGTAATGGAAAAAGCCAGGGCACTGGCACTAGAGTTGTTAGGGCTTGAAGGAAAAGGATATAAAGCTTTGTTCTTACAAGGTGGTGCAAGCACTCAATTTTTAATGGTAGCCATGAATCTTTTGGAAAAAAGAGCAGCCTATTTAAATACCGGAACCTGGAGTGATAAAGCTATAAAAGAAGCCCGAATTCTGGATGACGTTCTAGAAGTAGCCTCCTCAAAAGAAGCTAACTTTAATTACATTCCTAAGGGGTTTGATATTCCTGCAGATCATGATTATTTTCATTGTACATCAAATAATACCATATTCGGAACTCAAATAAAATTATTCCCTAAATCAAGCATTCCAATGGTTTGTGATATGAGTAGTGATATATTCTCCAGAAAACTGGATTTTTCACAATTTGACCTTATTTATGCGGGTGCTCAAAAAAATATGGGGCCAGCGGGTACGACATTAGTCGTAGTAAATGAAGATATTTTAGGTAAGGTTTCAAGGAAAATTCCTTCCATGATGGATTACAAAGTTCATATAAGCAAAGGTAGTATGTACAATACACCACCTGTTTTTTCAGTTTATGTGTCAATGTTAACAATGGAATGGCTCAAAAATTTAGGTGGTATAGAAGCGATTGAAAAAGAAAATGAAAAAAAGGCCAGATTAATGTATTCTGAGATAGATCTGAATCCATTATTCCAAGGGTTTGCAGCTAAGGAAGATAGATCTATGATGAACGCAACTTTTACATTGACAAACGAAAATCTAAAAGAAACATTCGACACCATGTGGAAAGAAGCCGGAATCAGTGGTTTAAACGGTCACAGAAGTGTAGGCGGATATAGAGCATCTATGTACAACGCATTGTCTTTAGACAGTGTAAAAGTACTGGTTGAAATTATGAGTGAATTAGAAACAAAAGCATAATAGAATATGAAAGTATTAGCAAACGATGGTATTTCAAAGAGTGGAATTGAAGCTTTAGAAAATGCGGGGTTTGAAGTGAGTACAACATCTGTTGCTCAGGAACAATTGATAGACCACATTAATAAAAATGATATCACCGTATTATTAGTGAGAAGTGCAACAACAGTAAGAAAAAATCTTATCGATTCCTGTCCCGGTTTAAAGATAATAGGACGCGGAGGCGTTGGTATGGATAATATTGATGTTGATTATGCTCGTGGAAAAGGTTTATATGTAATTAATACACCTGCTGCATCTTCACAATCGGTGGCGGAACTTGTTTTTGCCCATTTATATGGAGGTGTCAGATTTCTTCATGATTCCAACAGAAATATGCCGCTTGATGGAGATACAAAATTTAAGATCTTAAAAAAGAACTATGCTAAAGGTGTTGAACTTAGAGGTAAAACCTTAGGGATAATAGGTTTTGGTAGAATAGGTCAAGAAACTGCAAAAATTGGGATTGGTGTAGGTATGAATGTTATTGCTTGTGATATGTATGTTGAAAAAGCAAACATCAAACTAGATTTTTTTGATGGACAGTCAGTAAATTTTGAGATAAATACAGTTCCTATGGAAGAGTTGCTCAAAAAATCCGATTTCATTTCTCTACATGTACCAGCTCAAAAAGAATATGTCATTGGCAAAGCACAATTTGACCTCATGAAGGATGGTGTAGCAATTATAAATGCAGCACGCGGTGGAGTTATTAATGAAGTAGATCTCGTAAAAGCTCTTGAAAGTGGAAAAGTTGCTTTTGCAGGATTGGATACTTTTGAAAAAGAACCAACACCGGCTGTTCAAGTTTTAATGAACGGACGCATCTCTTTGACACCACATATCGGTGCTGCAACTAATGAAGCTCAGGATAGAATTGGTACAGAACTGGCCACTCAAATTAAAGATTTGCTTCTTGTCGGTAAAAACTAACCGTTTATAGATTAAAGATTTTTTCTTTATAAATAAAAAGCTCTAAATAAATTATTTAGGGCTTTTTTTAATTATTTTGATTCAAATATTTATTAATTAAATTTTTTTAAAATGTCAGGAATATTAGATTTATTAAACAGTGACCTTGGAAAAACAATAGTAAATGGTGTTGCAGGTCAAACTGGACAAGACACAAGCAAAACTAGTGGTCTTTTAACAATGGCTTTGCCTGTGTTAATGCAAGCAATGAAAAATAATGCCTCAACTCCACAAGGAGCAGAAGGTTTATTGGGTGCGTTAAAAAGCAAGCATGACGGCAGTATCTTAGATAATCTGGGTGGATTATTTGGAGGAGGAGTTGATTCCAATGTCATGGATGATGGTGGTAAAATATTAGGCCATGTTTTAGGTAACAAACAAAAAAATGTGGAAATGGCTTTAAGCCAAAAATCTGGTATTGATGCAGGTTCAGTTGGAAACATATTAAAAGTAGCAGCTCCAATATTAATGGGAGTTTTAGGAAAACAAGCTAGTCAAAACAAAGTAAGTAGTTCAGCAGACCTTGGTGGTTTACTTGGAGGCCTAATAGGTGGAAATTCACCACAGCAAGAACAAAGCTTTTTAGCATCAATATTAGATGCCGATGGCGATGGCAGTGTCATTGATGATGTTGCAGAAATGGTTCTTGGAGGTAGCAAAAAGAAAGGTGGCCTTGGAGGATTGCTTGGAGGATTGTTTGGAAGAAAATAGTTCTTTTTGATATAAATTATTAAAGCCAAACTAAAGTTTGGCTTTTTTTGTTAAACAATATTAAATAATCAAAAAAAAGTACATTTTTTCGTAACTTCCTGTAAAACAAAAACTATGAAAAATCTAATCTTAATTGCTTTCATCTGTATTTTTACTTACAGTTGCAATACTTCAAAAAAAGTATCAGATATTTCTTCGAAGGACTTAAACACAGTGCAACAGGATACAGTCAGAATTGCCAATGAAGAATTAGAATATGAGATCATAGTCATTGATCCCGGATTTAATACCTGGTTATTAACCAGAGCTCGACAAAGAGGTTATTATGACCAAATATATTTTGAGACCAGAAATAGAGTCCTGGTAAATGAGTGGAACCAAAGAGTTCTTCAACCCATGCAGTATAATCCTGAACTGTATGAACTACAAATAAATTATGACCCCAATATTGATTACGGATATGAAGTGAATTACTTGCTCTATAATTATTTTCTATACTTTCAGCTGAACTATAATCAACGTTTATCGTCATTTGTTCCCAGAATTTAAATTGTTGTCTTATCTTTGCATTGTTTTTAAAAAAGCTATGGAAAAGTTTAGAAAAAATTGGGAAATCTCGAAAAACTGGCAACTTCTCTACCCTTTTTTTGGATTGATTGGATTGATCTACGGAGCTTATAAAATTTCCTTATCTATTTTTGATGATAACCTGGCATTAATTATTCCTTCAACGATCATAATTTTTTATTTGCTAATTAAAATTTCT
>CAVYIL010000026.1:0-3460 GCA_963768325.1 uncultured Flavobacteriaceae bacterium
ATATCTGTAAAGTTTCACAACATTGTTGATGTTATTTTGGATCACATGTGTTTATTTCAACCGAAAAGTATACCAGTCTTTCAATCCAAAAGTATACCATTATAATTAAATAAAAAAGTTTCTTTGTGTCACATGTATTTCTTGGGGATTATGCAAAAGAAAAAAACTATGCTAGTGATTTTAGGCTTGTTGAACTGGAAACAACTCGACCTTAGGAGAGTTGTTCTATTTCAACAATGCCCGTAAACACTGGGTTAATTTGATTTATTGAAAACTATTTAAAATTCATTTTCACTTTAAAGAAAACTTATTTTCTATTATGTAAAATTTTCTCCCCAACTTTTTTATGAGACCCGTTACTACTGTCATAGGTGGAAGATTTTGATAAATAAACCGATAAAGTAGATCCAATATTAGAACTATTCCAGATTTCATAGTCATGGATGAATTTACAAACTGTTTTACGGCTTATTGATAATTCTTCTGAAATACATCGTTGACTTTTGCCTTCTCGGTAACTACGTAAGATTATCTCTTGTTTTGTATACATGTTTATCATTATTAATCAACGTAATTATTTATACATTGATATCGGTTAAGTGGTATACTTTTCGAGTAATACGTGGACTACTTTTCGGTTAATATATACAGGTGTGGCATTTGTTTAATGCTTACAAGGTCAATGAATTTGTTTATTAAAAAGAAATGAGATGTTTACAAATATTGAGTTATACCATTTTTCTTATGGAATTTATTGAAATAAATTCATAAGAAAAATGGTATACTAGTTGTTATTGAAAAACAAATTCTCTTTTTTCGCCATTTCGATCTATAAGGCTGATAGTTATTTCTTCGTTTTTATATTTACTCTCCAATATACCTTTAACCTCTAAAACACTGTTTACTTTTTTTCCGTCTACTTCACTTATTATTAACCCTTCTAGATTATATCTTTTCATTCCAGGGGTTAATGCTTTGCTAATAACAACTCCATGATTCAACTTGAATTTTTTAAGATAATCTTTGTTAGGATTAGCAACTTCAACCCCAATATCTTTAATGTTATATGTTTGTATTTCGTATTTAGATAAAGTAACAGGGAGCGTTAGTTCTTCATCATGTCTTATAATTTTTACGTTAATAACATCATTAGGACTTTTGCTATTTATATATCCTGTTAAATCGGCAAATTTTCTTATAGGAAGATCATCAATTTTCTTGATTATATCACCTTCTTTAAGTCCAGCTTTTTTAGCACCAGACTCTTCACCAACATTAGTGACCACAACACCTTCGCTTTCGGTAATATTGTATTTATCTTTTACTATTGGATTGATATTGCTCCCATTGATACCTAATATACCACGTTGTACATTACCATAAAGTATAATATCATCAACAATTTTTCGAGCATTATTAGAAGGGACAGCAAATGCATATCCAACATAGCTTCCTGTTTGAGAAGTAATAGCAGTATTGATACCTATTAATTCTCCGTTAGTATTAACTAAAGCGCCACCACTGTTTCCAGGGTTAATAGCGGCATCAGTCTGGATAAAAGATTGGATAGTACTGTCGTTATCATTAAGGTCTCTAGATTTAGCACTGATAATGCCAGCAGTAACAGTAGAAGTAAGGTTAAAAGGGTTACCTACAGCCAATACCCATTCTCCTATTTTAGCATTATTAGAGTCACCAAAAGGAATATAAGTTAGTTCATCTTTGGTATTTATTTTAATTAATGCAATATCTGATTCTGGAGCAGTACCGATAACCTCAGCTTTATAGGATTCATTATTATTCAAAGTAACCTCTAGTTCAGAAGCACCATCAATTACGTGATTATTAGTTACGATATATCCATCTTCTGTAATAATGACACCAGATCCCGCACCTTGAATTCTTTTTTGTTTTACACCATCATGGTTAAAATATTCCATTATATTTCTGGGAACGCGAGTTACCCCATATTGTTTAACGTGTACAACTGCATTTACCGTTTTCTCAGCAGCAACAGTAAAATCTACGTTGGTAGGGCTTATAGCGTTAGTATTTGATACCGTATACGTTGTAGGGGTTGTTAGTTTTGGTAAAGACTTGTTCTCATTTGTGCTGTAATCATCAGATTCAATAAATCCTTTATATGTTCCGAGAGTTATAACCCCGGCCAATACAGCAACAATCAATAAACTTAAAAATTTTTTCATCATCTCTTTCTATTTTTAATCTGAATAAACTTTTACTTTTTTATATAAGACGATTTTTAGCTCTTAATATTACAAGTTTAGTGTGTTTTTTTTAGTTTTTTAACTTTCTGTTAACAATGGTATTGTTTTCACATTCTTTGTACCTTTGCTGATACAAATCAAAAAAATAATGACGCTTACTTTTTATAAATATCAAGGTACAGGTAACGATTTTGTAATTATAGATAATCGAGAATCAGTATTTTCAAAAAAAAAAACTAAATTAATAGCAACTCTCTGTGATAGAAAATTTGGTGTGGGAGCTGATGGGTTGATGTTGTTAGAATTGCCTCATAATGATGAGGATGATTTTACAATGGTGTATTTTAATGCTGATGGTAATCAGAGTACAATGTGTGGTAATGGAGGACGATGTTTAGTTGCTTTTGCAGCTTTTATAGGAGTAATAACCGATAAAGCTACTTTTACAGCTATTGATGGTAGACATTGGGCTAGACTAACAGATGATGTAGTTCATTTACAAATGATGGATGTTTCAGAAATAAATAAATACGATTCGCATTTATTTTTGGATACAGGATCTCCACATCATGTAACAATGGTAGATGATTTAGATAGTTTAGATGTTAAAACTATTGGGAAAAAGATTAGGTATGGAGCTCCGTATTTTGAGGAGGGAAGTAATGTGAATTTTGTGAAAAAAATAGGAGAAAATTATTTTTCAGTACGAACCTATGAAAGAGGAGTAGAGGATGAGACATTATCTTGTGGTACTGGGGTAACGGCAGTAGCTATAGCTATGCATGTTTTAAAATTAGCTAATAAAGATGAGATTAGGATTCATACACTAGGAGGGGAATTGAAAATTACATTTAAGGTAACAGAAGATGGATACCGTGATATTTTTTTAATAGGTTCTGCTAAGCAGGTGTTTAAAGGACAAATTGAATGTTAACATTAAAAGGTAAACTGGTTTATTTACGAGCTTTAGAGCCAGAAGATCTAGATTTTATATATAAAGTAGAAAACGATGAACGGGTGTGGGAAATGAGTTCTACAGAAACACCATACTCTAGGTTTTTGATTAAAAAATATCTTGAAAATGCACATAAGGATATTTATGAGGCTAAACAATTAAGATTAATGATATGCTCACTAGATCATACTTCCTTAGGACTCATTGACTTATTTGATTATAACCCCACCCATAATAGAGCATGTGTAGGGATTCTTATTGCAGACAAAAAGAATAG
>CAVYIL010000027.1:0-6095 GCA_963768325.1 uncultured Flavobacteriaceae bacterium
TTTTTATCATTTAAAAATTAGATTTTGTTAAAGAGTAATCTCTTTTTTATGTACATAAATATTTTTTAAGAAGACACTAGAAACATCGTATTCTACTTTTATTAATCCCGAAAATAGATAACTTAAGCAACATATTTAACTGGGTCTTTTTTAAAATAACTTCTTCCTCTTTTTTGGTTTCTCTGTAATCTTTTCATGAAAGAAAAAACTTCGTTTTTAAAAATAGCTCTATCTGGAGAAGAATAACTATAACAAAAATTAGTTTTTAAATCACAATTCAATCGTTCATCTGGATTTAAACCTGGAGAATATACTGGTAAATAGAAAACTTCTATCCTATTTTTTCTTACATCTAGCCACTTTTTAAAATTTTTACTATGATGAACTTTTAAGTTGTCCAATATTACTAATATGAGAGCGTTGACCAATCAAGTGTTCAGTCCTGCTAAAAAATCGGGAGAATTTTTTAACTACGGAAGTAGTAAACTTGATGAATTTTTATAAATATTATAGCAAATGTATGAAAAAAATTAAACTATTTTTTATTTTAACCTTCTAAATTATATTACTTTGCTATTTTTCTAACAACATGCTTTTTTTACATTGAAACAAATAGCAGACATTAAAAATAAATATGTAGTTTTTATAATTCCAAGATATTTTGTCCGCCATAAGCCATACTTTACTTTTAAAGTTCCAAAAACTTTTTCAATTCTAGGTCTAACTTTGGTAATTTTAGAATTTTCTTTTTTTTGTATTTTGCTTAATTTTTTGTTTCTATAGGCTTTATGCATAATTCTATTTAGATATCTATTATTTTTTAGAAAATTACTATTTTCCTTACTAGGATAAGCTTTATCAGCGGAAACTGGGGATTTCTTTTTTAACTTTGCAGCAAGCACTGTCCGTTTGAATTCTTTACTATCATGTCTATTTGCAGGTGTAACATGACCAGAAAGTATCATGTCATTTTTTTCACTTGTGCACATATGAATTTTAAAGCCATTATGTACTACATCATTCTTTTTACAAAATTTTGCTTCTTTATCTTTGGAAGATTTATTTGGATTTCTAGATGAATCTACTATAGAAGCATCAACTATGGCTCCTTTTCTTATGAGTAAACCTGCTTTTTCTATTTGTTTGTTAAAAATTTCAAACAGTTTTTTCTCTAATTTATGTTTTATAAGCAAATTTCTAAATTTGCAGATTGTAGTATAATCTGGAGTTGAATATTCAAAGGAAAAACCTACAAATATTCTAAAAGAAATCCTATCCGCTAATGCATCATCAATTTCTCTATCTGATAAATTGTAGAGATGTTGCAACAATAAAATTTTGAACATATTAATATTTTGAAAAGCTGGGTTTCCAACAGCATTTTTATTTCTTTTTATGTGTTTATTTAACATTTTTTCTATAGGTTTCCAATTTATAAAATTATCTATATTTTCTAGAAATGATGTTTTTGATTTATTTACTTTTTTTATAACTAAATCTATTTTTCCGAATTTGATTTTTTTTGTTCTATTTGACATCTGTACCTCTTTAAAATAATATTTTAAATTTTAATGCTAAATAGCAAAAATAAAAGATAAAATCAAGAAATAATCAACAGCCTCAATATTTTATATTTTTTATTTCTTATCAGTCTTCCCATAAATTCTTTTAATTTATTTACGTTCATGGATTTATAATATGTCATAAAACGAATTTTTTCCACGATTAGTAACTGATGAAATTAAATTAATCCTCACTCTTCTAGTATCTATGCGAATTGTTGGAATTTTCCATTTTTGAGAATAGCTACGACCATAATGCTGATCAGATCTCAATCCTGTTTCATCAACCCAATGTATTTCAGCTTTTTCCTTTTGAGCTTTCTTTTTTTATATTTGGAGAATCTTCCTTAACCATTTGCGAACTACATGTGGATTTCTTTTATATGCTTGTTTTATCGGTTTTTGTGGTGTAAATCCAAGACGTCTCATATAACTGCAAACAGTCCTAGGAAAATTGCTGATATTCCATAGATTTTTTATTAAAATTCTAATTGACTAGAGAATCCAAAGACTAAAAATAATCCTATTTAATCAGACAATAATTAGTTACTATAAGAATATGACTTTTTCAAAATGTAGGCTGTTGAGTTAATCACTTGTCAATTCTGTTTTAATCTTTATTATGATATACGCTTTTGTATGAATCTCATTAAAAGTCTCTAAAAAAGAGATTAAGACGATAATAATGTCAAATTAGAGTCAAGAAATAATTAAATTTGGTAAAACTTAAGATATTAATAATATAAAAATGTTGATAAATCAAAAATTCACTTCATTTGGACTGAGAGAGACTATAGATTAATTTTGCTAAATTGAAACTATTGGAAAATAATGTTTAAATAGAACACATAAAAACGAAATATAAAAAGCATGTTAGGAAACCCAGCTTTTCAAAGATTAATAGTCAAAATTTTTTTGTTAGCAACAAATCTCTAAATTGGTATCGAGAAAATTTGAAGCAAAAGATAGAATAAAAGCAGTTCGATGCTACTGGAAAATCATCGTAATTCAGAAAAATGCTTAAACCCGAATATTTCATAAAATAATTGTAATAATATTAAAAAATTGTTATATATCAACTGGTTATAGATGCTTTGAATTTATTTTTTATATCTACTATTTGTAGGATCAAAATATGAATTTTGGATGGGCAAAAAAACAAAAAATTGATGTCATTTTTAATGGTGGAGAGATTACTTCAGATGGCGGGATGCTACTTATTAAACAAATTGATAAGAAAATTGGACTTACTAAAAACCTAAGTCGTATAATTAAAGATTTACGGGTTAAAAAAAAATGCAAGCATAGTTTGCTTCTTTTTCTTAGACAATTGATTTTTGGAATAGCACATGGTTATGAAGATTTAAATGATCATAAACAATTACGTAATGATAAATTAATTCAGGTTGCTGTTGGGTCTGATAAACAACTAGCTAGTCCTTCAACTCTCAGTAGATTTGAAAATTCAATAAATAAAAAATCATTATTTGATATAACAAATGTTTTAGTTATGACTTTCATTAATTCATATAAAAAAGCCCCGAAAGAAATTATTTTAGATTTTGACGGAACAGATTATCAAGTTCATGGTAAACAACATGGGGCAATGTTTAACGGATACTATAATCATAAATGTTTTTTACCTTTGTATGTTTTTTGTGGAAATCATTTACTTGTGGCTTATCTACGACCTGGTAATGTCCCAGATAGTAAACATAGTGGTCCAATTTTAAAGCTTCTTGTAAAAAAAATAAGAACTTATTGGCCGAATGTATTAATTACTTTTCGAGCAGACGGGGCATTTTGTCGTCACAAGATTTTTAATTGGTGTGAACGTAATTACGTTAATTATATTACTGGAATTCCTGCCAATAAAAGAATTATTAGACAATCATCTAAATATATTCATAAAGCATCTGTTTTGTTTGATAAAACTGGAGAAAAGCAACGAGTTTTTGGTAAATTTGAATATGCGGCTAGAACATGGAAAAAGAAACGCCAAGTAATAATAAAAACTGATCGAACCATCCATGGTAAGAATTCTCGATTTATTGTAACTAATTTACCTGGAGAAGCTCAATGGCTTTACGAAAAAGTGTATTGTGCTCGTGGGGAAATGGAAAATAGAATAAAAGAGCAACAATTATGTTTATTCGCCGATAGGACAAGCAGTAGTAAATGGTTGACTAATCAATTTAGGTTACTTTTATCTGCAATGGCGTATACACTGATTGAAGCAATTCGAAACATAGCTTTGAAAGGAACAGATCTAGCAAAAGCTCAGTGTTCTACAATAAGACTGAAGTTATTGAAAATTGGAGCTATAATAGTGCGTAATACGCGTAGGGTGATTGTTTCTATGTCTAGCACATATCCATGGCAGGCTTTATTTAAAAAAGTTGCTAAACGTTTATCTGTTGTCTAAAGAAAAAAATTAATTTTTATGTATAAGATTTTAAATCTTAGGGATTTCTGTTTTCTCAAACCCAATTTTTTAAAAAATTCTACATTAAAAATTGCTTTAATCATATATTTTTTAGAAAAAAAGTATTTTTTAAAATTAAAACACAGTTTTTATAAATTCAATTATCAATTTTTGCTATTTATAATTGTTCGTGAAATATGCGGGACATAGCAATCTTTTCACTTGTCCATATGAATTCTTAAAGCCATTAACGTATCATCATTCTTTTTACAAAATTTTAGCTATCTTTATCTCTGGATGGTTTATAATTGAGATTCTAGATGAATACCACTATAGATGCATCAACTATGGCTCCTTTTCTTATAAGCAAACCTGCCTTTTCTATTTGTTTGTTCAAAAGTCCAAATAGTTTTTTCTCTAATTTATGTTTTATAAGCAAATTTCTGAATTTACAGATTGTAGTATAATCTGGAGTTGAATATTCAAAAGAAAAACCAACAAAAATTCTAAAGGATATTCTATCTGATAATGCGTCATCAATTTCTCTGTCTGATAAATTATAAAGATGTTGTAACAGCAGAGTCTTAAACATATTAATATTTTGAAAAGCTGGGTTTCCAACAATGTTTTTATTTCTTTTTATGTGCTTGTTAAGCAATATTTCTATTGGTTTCCAATTTACAAATTTATCAATATTCTCTAAAAATGATGTTTTAGATTTGCTAACTTTTTTTATTATTAAATCAAGTTTTCCAAATTTGATTATTTTTGCTCTATTTGACATTATTATTCTTTCTATTTTTGAGTTTCAATAATTAAAAAAGCGTATATCAAAGAAAGTAAAAAGAATCAATATTTAATGCAGTATTCAAAATGATTTTAATTTGACGTTATTATATGAGGCTGTTGATTATTTCTTGATTTTATCTTTTATTTTTGCTATTTACCATTAAAATTTTAAATATTATTTTAAAGAGGTACAGATGTCAAATAGAACAAAAAAAATCAAATTCGGAAAAATAGATTTAGTTATAAAAAAAGTAAATAAATCAAAAACATCATTTCTAGAAAATATAGATAATTTTATAGATTGGAAACCTATAGAAAAAATGTTAAATAAACACATAAAAAGAAATAAAAATGCTGTTGGAAACCCAGCTTTTCAAAATATTAATATGTTCAAAATTTTATTGTTGCAACATCTCTACAATTTATCAGATAGAGAAATTGATGATGCATTAGCGGATAGGATTTCTTTTAGAATATTTGTAGGTTTTTCCTTTGAATATTCAACTCCAGATTATACTACAATCTGCAAATTTAGAAATTTGCTTATAAAACATAAATTAGAGAAAAAACTGTTTGAAATTTTTAACAAACAAATAGAAAAAGCAGGTTTACTCATAAGAAAAGGAGCCATAGTTGATGCTTCTATAGTAGATTCATCTAGAAATCCAAATAAATCTTCCAAAGATAAAGAAGCAAAATTTTGTAAAAAGAATGATGTAGTACATAATGGCTTTAAAATTCATATGTGCACAAGTGAAAAAAATGACATGATACTTTCTGGTCATGTTACACCTGCAAATAGACATGATAGTAAAGAATTCAAACGGACAGTGCTTGCTGCAAAGTTAAAAAAGAAATCCCCAGTTTCCGCTGATAAAGCTTATCCTAGTAAGGAAAATAGTAATTTTCTAAAAAACAATAGATATCTAAATAGAATTATGCATAAAGCCTATAGAAACAAAAAATTAAGCAAAATACAAAAAAAAGAAAATTCTAAAATTACCAAAGTTAGACCTAGAATTGAAAAAGTTTTTGGAACTTTAAAAGTAAAGTATGGCTTATGGCGGACAAAATATCTTGGAATTATAAAGACTACATATTTATTTTTAATGTCTGCTATTTGTTTCAATGTAAAAAAAGCATGTTGTTAGAAAAATAGCAAAGTAATATAATTTAGAAGGTTAAAATAAAAAATAGTTTAATTTTTTTCATACATTTGCTATAATATTTATAAAAATTCATCAAGTTTACTACTTCCGTAGTTAAAAAATTCTCCCGATTTTTTAGCAGGACTGAACACTTGATTGGTCAACGCTCTC
>CAVYIL010000028.1:0-5004 GCA_963768325.1 uncultured Flavobacteriaceae bacterium
TGACTGCTTGGATCGCCTCCTCGTCCGTATCCGGGTGAAGCGAGAGCCGGTGCATCGAACGCGCCGGGTCCCAGTCAACAAGGTAGCTGGCTTCGTCCACATAGGCGCAAATAAGCGGGGCGGCGAGACGCTTGGCCAGTGAGGCGGCGGTCTGGAGGACTTCGGGATGCTGTTCCGGACGCACCCCGACAACCAGAGGGCTTGGACCGCTGATCCGCTCGGAGGACATACTTCATTGTTCCCCGGGCGACCCCGGCCTGAACAGGGTCTTCGGTACGGTGTTACTGGCGGGCCGGGGAGGCTCTTGACCCTCGAGCGGGGCCTAACGTTGAGAAAAGGAAGAGGTGACGGCCGTGGAGATTTACATGTGGTGGCTGGATCTGGAGCTGGCGTCCAAGGAGTGGCTGCGCGAAAACCTGCGCGCCAGCGAGGTTCCGCCGTTCGTGCGGACTGATATCGCCGCGGCCGGTGGCCCGGCCCCGGACGCGGGGGCCGTGGTGCTGACGTCGGCCGACTGGGACTTCATCGAGACGCAGTCGGAGTTCGTGGACTGAGGCGCCGGGCCAGTGCCCGGCAGCAGGGAAGGTGTCCTGCGCCGGGGTGCCGGCGCAGGGGACAAAAAAGTCCTTGCGGCGAGTCGGCGGCGGTGGTTCCATAGTGGGCATGGCTACCGCACATACTCACGTGCTGGCGATCGGAACCAAGAAAGGGCTGTGGCTGGCGCACGAGCCCGGACCGCAAGAGCTGGTCGCTGACCGGGCCACATTTCCTGATGAGCGAGATCCCCAGCATCGGCATTGACACCCGGGGCGGGCGGACCCGCCTGCTGGTGGGAGTGCGATCAGAACACTGGGGGCCCACCGTCGTCCATTCGGACGACCTCGGGGAGACCTGGACCGAGCCCGAGCACGGTGCCATCCGGTTTCCCGAAGGTACTGACGCCGCGCTTGAACGCATCTGGCAGATCCACCCGGACGCCGACTCCCGCCCCGACGTCGTCTGGGCCGGCTGCGAGCCGATCTCAGTCTGGAAATCGACTGACGGCGGGCGAGCACTTCGAGCTCAACCGGGGACTCTGGGATCATCCGCACCGCAGCGAATGGGGTGCCGGATACGGCGGGGCGGCTGCCCACTCCATCCTTGTCGACTCCAGCGGGGAGAAGGTGCACGTCGCGATGAGCACCGGCGGCGTGTACGGTTCGCTCGACGGCGGAACGTCCTGGGCGCCCCGCAACTGCCGGAATTTCCGCCTACTTCATGCCCGATCCGAACCCCGAGTTCGGCCAGTGCGTCCATAAGATCGCCGCGGATGCCGCCGTCGATGGTCGGTTGTACGCGCAGAACCATCACGGCGTCTACCGCAGTGACAACGACGCTGAGACGTGGACGTCGATCGCGGACGGACTGCCGGCGGACTTCGGCTTCGTGATGCTGACGCATCCGCGACGGGCGGGCACGGCGTGGGTGATCCCGTTGAAGGCCGACGGTGAAAGGATCCCGCCCGACGGGCAGTTGGCCGTCCACCGCACCGATGACGCCGGTGAGATCCTGGAAACGGTTGGACGCCGGCCTCCCGGCCCGTGACTTCAATTCCGTGCTGCGCGATGCCGCCTGCGTCGATTCAGTCGAACCGGCCGGCGTGTACTTCGGGACGCGCGGCGGCAGCGTTTATGCCAGCGACGACGAGGGCGAGACACTTCGCGGAAATCGCCTCGCACCTGCCCGACGTGCTGTGCGTCCGGCGTCGCCGCCGCTCTCGACCCAGTGACGGCACCCATGCGCGCCCCCAATGACGTCATGGGTAGTCCGCTGCCGAGCGGCAGACGGGAGGCGTGGTCAGCGTCGTCCTGCCAAGCGTCCTCGCACCGCTGGCCGACGGGCAGTCCATCCTGACTGCGCCCGCGGTCGATGCGGTGACGGTGGAGTTGTTGCTGGATTCGGTGGACGGAAGGTTATCCCGCTCTCGCTCGACGGCTGCGGGACGAAACCGGAGCCGTGCGCCGCTACGTGAATATATACGTCAACGGGCATGAGATCCGGCGTTTACGAGGGACTTGCAGACTGAAGTGGCCCCGGGACTTGAAGTCCTGATCATCCAATCCGTCGCCGGCGGCTGAGTGAATCAGGCGAGCCGCCAGACGGAGCACTCATCGGCGTTGATGGCCTTGCGCATTCCGGACAGTCGGTCCAGGATCCACACGACTCCGATCCCCGGGGCCGTTTCCTGGACGCTGCCGCGGCGGATTACGACGTCGTCATAGCTCGGTCCCACGCGCAGGCGGGCCTCGATTTCATCGCCGCGGTGGAGCTGGTCCAGGGCGCGGATACGGGTGACATTGGCTGTGGCTTTCCTTAAGCATGACTGGCCTCCGGGAAAGGAGCTGGTTCCGGCGGCTTGCCGGCACTTCCAGTGTGACGGGGCAATGTTGCGGCCGCGTTTCGTCCCGGTTAGCGATGCGTAAGGGATCGGCAGGAACGGAGGCTATTCCGGCCCAGGCCCGGTCACGGAACAGGCACCCGAAGCCGGGCTCCCGGTGCCGTGCCGAGCCACGAATGCCTACAGGCGACGTCAGCCCGTGCCAGGGGCCGTGGAAACGGTGATGATGACCTCTTCGTCGTCGTCGGTGATCGTGAGGCACAGATCCCTGCCGACCAGCGCCGCGTGGATGTCCTCGCTGTCCGCCGGGCGCCAGTTGCTCGGCCAGCCTCGTGACCGCCAGCGCCATAGCCCGGCCCCAATCGTGGGGATCCACGCTGGACGCCTCGGCCTCGGCTGAGTAGTTTTCTGAATCGGTCATGTTCCCCGCTTTCGGTGTCTGGAGCGCGCAGGGCGCGACTCGCCCGGAAAGGTATCCGAACACCGGCCCGAAACGGCCGGCATCTCCAGTGCATAGGCATGGCCAGTCTAGTGAGCGTTTGGACAAGCACGTCCATGCGTCCGCGCCAGTTGAATGCAGCCCGCAGTCGCCGACTGCCGCTAGGATTCAGCACAGACGACTTCCCGCACCCACTTGCCCGAAGGACGCCATGCCAGAGAACAGCGCCGCGCGATCCAAACGCGCCGCCATCGTCATCAACCCGGTGAAGTCCCCGACGGGGACTTCAAGGCCGACGTACTCCGACTGTGTGCGGAGGCGGGGTGGGCGGAGCCGCTGTGGCTGGAGACGACTGTCGAGGACCCGGGCACCGGGCAGGCGCGTGAGGCACTCGACGCCGGCGTCGACGTCGTCATCGCAGCCGGCGGCGACGGAACCGTCCGCTTCGTCGCGGACGTCCTGGCGGGCACCGGGACGCCGCTGGGGCTCATGCCGCTGGGCACCGGCAACCTGCTGGCACGCAACCTGGGGATCGACATCACCGACCCCCTGGCCGCCGGCCAGGGCGTGCTGACCGGCACGGCCACAGAAGGTGGACGTCATTTCCGCGCGTCCTGGACCACGCCGGACGAGTCCCAGCGCTTCCTCGTCATGGCCGGTCTGGGCTTCGACGCCGCGATCATGGCCAACACCAATGAAGAACTCAAGGACCGGGTGGGCTGGCTGGCCTACGTTGACGCCGGAATCCGGAACCTGCCCGGCAGGCCCGTCAAGGCCACGGTCAGCATCGACGGTCAGCCCGCGCTCCGGCGTCGGATCCGCAGCGTCATGGTTGGCAACTGCGGCAAGATCATGGGCGGCGTGGAGATTTTCCCGGACGCCAAGATCGACGACGGCATTCTCGACGTCGTGGTCATGTCCCCCGCCGGCCGTTTCGGCTGGCTCACCGTCCTCGCCGGAGTGTTCAACCGAAACCGCAAGAACAGCTCGGTGGAATTCTTCGCCGGCAAATCTGCGGAACTCGACCTGGAACAGGCGCAGGAGTTCCAGCTCGACGGGGACACGCTGGGCAAAGCCAAGCATCTCAAGGTCACGGTGGAGCCCGATGCGCTGACGATCTTGATGACCGCCACTGCCTGATGAACGTCACCCGCTGCCGGGTCAGTGCCGGTCAGCCCCGGGCAGTGCGGTAGGCGAGGATCTCGGCGAGTTCCGCGAGCCGGTGCGCGCGTGCCGACTCCGCCGGAGTGAACGGCTCGCCCGGCCGTATGAAGGTGAGCGGTCCATGCCAGGCGGTCGGAATCTTCAGGACGGTGCCGTCCACCAGGCCTGGTACCCGGCCGTCCGCCGGGATCCTGCCGTCGGCAACCCCTGGCTCCGGTCCCTCGACAATCCGCGCCCCAAGGAGCTCGGCCACTGCCAGGGGCAACTCGTCCGGGTTGGCGGCGATCCGGGCGGCCAGGCTTAGCGCACCGGTCTGTCCGTCTGCCATCGCCAGTGCCGTTGTTGGCCAGACGTGCGGCTCCGTGCCGCCGCCTGCCCGCAGGGCCCGCAGCAGTTGGCTTTCACCGATCCCTCCCGGGGCGGACAGCACGAACTCGTCCAGGACACCGCCAGCGACCGGGTGGACATGGATTGTCAGGATATTGGTGTCGAGCTCCGTCAGGGCCTGCGTGATTTTCTGGAGCGAACCGGGCCGGTCCTTCACCACGGTCCGCGCCCGCCACAGGGCAGGTGCCGCAACAAGCTGCCGCCGGCGGCGCAGCGCCGGGGCATGGAGCCAGTTCCGCAGCATCCGGGCGGCGGATGGCTCTGCCACCCAGATCACCAGGATGGTCGCCGTCAATGTGAGGACCAGGACCTTGGCCACGTACGGCAGGTGCGTTTCCACCACGGCGGCATGGACGAGCAGTTCGATCGGGAGCATCACGGCGATATTGGCCAGGGTCAGCCGGGCTTTGGTCGGTTCGGGCATCTGCCCGCACACGTCGCAACTCAACTCGGCAGCCGCCGGGGCGTGAACTGTGGGCTTCATGCTCCCATGGTGGCGGGCCGCTGTTTCCGGCGGGTTGCCGCGCGGTGACGGTTTCGAGCCGGTGCCCCCAGGGGTCCGGCCGGGCTCCTTCAGCTAGCGGCGCCGTTTGTCCAGCAGGTCCGGGGTGCGCTGATCGTCAAGACCGCCCGCGCG
>CAVYIL010000029.1:0-30284 GCA_963768325.1 uncultured Flavobacteriaceae bacterium
GAATGTATCGCTACATATATAAAATTTAGAGCTGTGCTATAAAATTTATTACCGCATAATGAAGCTAAAATAGTTTTATAAATCATAATGTTGAGTTTGTAATAATTAAGTATGTTTTTTTATTTTTTTATTTTCCTTTAAAAACTAGTGTGTTACACAAAGTTTGATTAAGCTAAATGTTAATTAGTTTGTTCTTGTCTTATACGAGTTTTTGTTCGTGTAACTAAATAGTTTATTTTAATTAAATGTTTCATTGGGTTAATGATTCATTAATTTTTTCCAAAGTTATATAGTTGATGTGTGTAAATAATAACCTACATTATTTTTTGATATAAAAAGCATTGTTTTTTTTTGTTGTTGTTTAATAATAGGGGAATTATACGCCGTGATATTTTGTTTTTTTAATTCAAAAAATAAGGTTATTATTTTTGAAAACTCTCTAAAATAAGTGGTTTAAAAAGATAAGGGGAAGTGTTTTAAATATTCTTATAAAAAAGCATTGTGTTAAAAAAAGATATATCACTTAATCGATTAAAAATGCTTTTTGTCGATTCAACATTCTAGTAATGTGTAATTTTAAATAATTTTCACATTTATGGGAGAGTTTATTGTTGGGTTTTTCGTCAGATTTTTAAAGTTATATGCTTTTTGAGATAAAAAAGGCATCTATAAAGTATACTACACAGGATAGGGTTAAGTTGTTTAAGAGATATGCTTTTTTGAAGAAAACAAGAGTGTTTCTACATCAAATTCATTTTGTGTTTAAAACTAATTGTTTTTAAAAAGAATCGAAGAAGTTGTTTTTTATAAAATTAAGGAGAAGTATAATAAATTATACAAAATAAATAATTTATTATATAACGGGGTTTTGAAATATAGCTTTTATGAGTTTACATGTCGTTTAATAATTTCGAAATTTCATCTAATTTAGGAGTAAGAATTACCTCAATTCTTCTATTTTTTGCTTTTCCATTTTCTGTGTCATTAGAGGCAACAGGAACAAATTCACTTTTACCTGCTGCTGTCATGTTTTTTGGGTTTATCTTTTGGTTTTCTAGCAATAGGTTCACAATTGAGGTAGCTCTTTTAGTGGATAAATCCCAATTTCCGGATAATTGCCCATTTCCGGTATAGGGTACATTATCCGTATGTCCTTCAATTAGTACATCAATATCTGTATTATTAGCAAGAACGTCTCCTAGTTGTTTTACTGCTTGATTACCTTTCGTACCAATTGTCCAACTACCAGAATTAAACAACAATTTGTTTTCCATAGATATATATATCTTACCACTACGTTCTTCAATAGTAAGTCCTTTACCTTCAAAATTATGTAATGCATTTGAAATTGCTGTTTTTAGCGTTTGCATTTTAGCGTCTTTAGCTATAATCAAGGATTCTAATTCGTTTATTCTTTCGGATCGCGAGTTTAAATCTTTTTGTAGTTTTTCTAAACGATTACGTTCTTCTATTAGAGCTTTTTCCTTGTTTTCTAATTTTATTAGTAGTTCTCTGTTTTTTTGACTATTAGCTGTTATAGTTGCTACACTGTTTTCTCCTAAAGCGTCATAGGATTGTTTAAGTTTTTCGTAATTAGCGACAATTTCATTATGTTTTTTTTGTAATATATTTTTTTCTGTGTTTATGTTTTTTAACTCAGTATCAAGTTTTTCCAATACAGATTTATCGGATTCACTATTTTTTTTAAGTAAAACATATTCATCATTTAACAGGTGATTTTCACGTTTGAGCTTTGCATATTTGCTTTCTAGTTCATTATGTATTTTAGAGGAGACACAGGAGGTAAGGAAAGCTCCTAGTAATGCAAATAATGTTATTTTTTTTATCATTTTTTACGTGTTTTAAATTTAAAAAAACTAGGAGTCTATTTCAACTACTATGGGGCAATGATCGCTATGTTTTGCTTCAGACAAAATAACAGCTCTTTTTAACTTTTTGCGCAATGGTTTTGATACCATTCCATAATCTAAACGCCATCCTTTATTGTTGGCTCTAGAGTTAGCTCTGTAACTCCACCATGAATAATTATGAGGTTCAGAATTAAAATACCTAAACGAATCTATAAACCCACTTTCTATAAAGTTACCAATCCATTCTCGCTCTATAGGTAAAAAACCAGATACATTTTTATTGCGTATCGGATCATGTATATCGATTGCTTCATGACAGATGTTATAATCTCCACAAATGATTAAGTTAGGATGTGTGTGTTTCAGGTTGTTTATGTATTTCTGGAAGTCGGACATATATTTTAATTTGTGTTCAATTCTATCTACATTAGTACCACTAGGTAAATACAAGCTCATTATAGAAACGTTATCAAAATCTACTCTAAGGTTTCGCCCTTCTGCATCCATATATTCAATGCCTGTACCATATTCAATATGATTAGGTTTTTCTTTGCATAAAATGGCCACTCCACTATATCCTTTTTTTTGAGCACTATACCAATAATTGTATGGATAACCTGCATCTGCAAAAACATCTAAATCTAGTTGGTTTTGATTGGCTTTGGTTTCTTGTAAACAGATAACATCAGGGTTTACTTGTTTTAACCATTCTACGAAGTTTTTTTTAAGTGCTGCTCGAATTCCGTTTACGTTATATGAGATAATTTTCATGGTAATTATTTGTTCTTTTTTGCTAAGATATTCTAAAAGAAAATATTTTTTACAAAGTATGTGTAAAAGGGTTCTATTATTTGTGTCTTAATTGAAAGATGTTGTCTGCTAATTGTTCTGATAATAAAATAATAAAAACATATGGTTTTGGCTTAGTGTTCTATAAACTTTAATTTATCAGCGTAATAAAGATGTCTTCTCTTAATATTTGCGTTAAATATTATTAAAAACTGTAAAAATTATTAACAAGACAAGGTTTTTTATTGCTTATAGAAAAAAACATAAATCATTTGTCTTTTATCCATATATTCGGCTTTGGTCAATCAAAGACCAAATTATTAAAAAAAAGTATATTAAATAATGAGAGAAAATTTACGGATTATTGTTGAAGATAACACTTCTAAAAGAGGAAAACTGTTTGATTATTTTATACAATTTTTAATAATAGTATCATTATTATCCTTTTCTATAGAAACGTTACCTAACAATACAGAGTCAACAATTTTTATTCTCGATTTTATTGAGTTTTTCAGTGTTATTGTTTTTACAATAGAATATGTATTAAGGATTTATGTAGCAAAAAAGCCTTTTAAATATATATTTAGTTTCTATGGTTTAATTGATTTTCTGGCTATTTTTCCCTTTTATGGAGCAAACTTTATAGATTTACGATTTATTAGGGTTTTTAGAATATTTAGGGTTTTTAGAGCGTTAAAACTGATTCGATATAACAAGGCGTTAAATAGATTTAATATCGCAGCAGGTATTGTTAAAGAAGAAATAGTCTTGTTTTTTATCGTTACATCAATATTTGTTTTTCTTTCTTCTTCGGGTATTTATTTTTTTGAAAACGAAGCGCAACCAAATGTATTTACTTCTGTTTTCCATAGTTTGTGGTGGGCTGTAGTAACTTTAACTACGGTGGGATATGGAGATGTTTATCCCATAACAATTGGTGGAAAAATATTTACTTTTTTTGTGCTTATCATTGGCGTGGGGATTGTTACTGTTCCTGCTGGACTAGTTGCAACTGCTTTGTCTAAGGCTAGAGAAATAGAAGAGGAGGATAAAAAAATCTAATTTTTTGGTTTTAAACCATTTCATACAATAAATATTATGAAATTGATATCTGTTTTATTCGTTACTTAAGAAATTATTAGTTTTTAAAAAATACATGCGTATTTATTTGGTTATTTGTTTACTTCTTTTATCCAGTACTATAGTTGTATTAGGACAAAACCAAGCTGTCAATTATCAAAGGATAAAAGTAAAGGTTAAGGATTCTATAAAAATAGATTCTATGAGTATTAATTCTATAGATTTTAAGGTGTTATCTATGGATTCGAAAATCATAGATAGTGTAGGGGGGAGGTATACAGTGGATTTTGCTAATGCGTTATTATTATTGTCTCCAAACACACAGTCCGAGCATGATTCAATACAAATTCAATATTATAGGTATCCAGACTTTTTAACTAAAAAATATTTTGAATTTTCTCCATCATTGATTGTGCAACAAAATGGTGATATGCGAAAATTATATAGTCTTTCTGAACCAAGAAAGAATAAAGATTTTATACCCTTTGAAGGGCTTACAACTAGCGGAAGTATTTCTAGAGGTGTTACATTAGGGAATAGCCAAAATACAGTTTTAAATTCTGAATTGGATTTACAAATCTCTGGAAAAATAAGTGAAAACATATCGCTTAGGGCTTCTATTCAGGATGCAAATATACCAATACAGCAAAGCGGATATTCTCAAAATTTAGATGAATTTGATCAAGTTTTTATTGAACTATATAGTGAAGACTGGAATATTCGTGCTGGAGATGTGGACTTAAATAATGTTTCGAGTTATTTTAATAAGTTTTCAAAAAAAGTACAAGGGCTTTCTTTAAACGCTACGTTAAACCACTCGGATTCCAAAACGAATGTATTCGCCTCAGGGGCTTTGGTTAAAGGGGTTTTTGCTAAAAGTCAATTTAACGGAAGAGAAGGTAATCAAGGTCCTTACAAATTAACGGGTCCTAATGGAGAGCTTTTTGTCCTTATTGTATCAGGGAGTGAGCGAGTATATGTTAATGGTTTACTTTTAGAGCGTGGGGAGCATAAAAATTATACTATTGACTATAATGCGGGTGAAGTACGGTTTAATCCCACGTATCCGATTACTTCAAACATGAGAATATCGATTGAATATCAGACTACTGATCGTAATTATTCTAGAATAATTGGTTATGGAGGAGGAGATTATATTAGTGACAAATTTAGGATAGGAGCTTTTGTTTATTCTGAACATGATGCAAAGAATCAGCCACTGCAGCAAAATTTAAGTGATGCGCAGAAGGAAATTTTATCAAAAGCAGGAGATGATCCATTGCTTATGGTTTCTCCATCTGCTATTGAGGATACATTTAGTGAAAATAAAGTGTTGTATAGCAAAGAGATTATTGATAATAATGAAGTTTTTGTATATTCTAATAACCCGAGTGATAAATTATTTAACGTTCGTTTTTCCTTTGTAGGCGAGAATAAAGGTGACTATAAGGTAAAGGTAGTGAATACCATTAGTCGAGTTTTTGAATATGTGTCTCCCGTTAATGGAGTTTCGCAAGGCAACTATGCTCCAATTATTCGGTTAAAAGCTCCTACAAAATTACAAAATGCAGTTGTTCAGGGGTCTTACTCTTTGAGTAAAAAGACAACAATTGGGTTTGAGGTATCGGGTAGTAAAAATGATTTGAATCTTTTTTCGGATATAGAGGACAATGACAATGATGGAATAGCTACTAGATTGGAGCTGGGTCAACAGATTTTTGCCAAAGATAGTAGTTGGGCTATGCGTGTCTTTGCTAATGGGGATTATGTGCAAGAAAGATTTAAGAGTATTGAGAGAATTTATAATGTAGAATTTAATAGAGATTGGAATCTAGATAAGCCTCTTGGTGATCAACAATTTTTAACTTCTGGTTTGGAGATTGTTCATCCTAAAAAAGGTTTTTCGCGTTACTCATTTCAATATTTAAATTTTTCTAAGAATTATACAGGTAACCGTAATTTTATAGAATCTTCTTTGATCCTTAATAAAATAGGGGTTTTATTACGCTCCAGTTTGCTGAACAGCAACAACGGATCGTTAGAATCTAGGTTTTCTAGAATAAGCGGAGGTCTTACGTATAGTTTTCCTAAGAATTGGATTGGTACTAAAATAGCAATAGAGGATAATGAAGAAAAAGATAGTTTTAAGCAAACATATACAATTAATACACAGCGGTTTAATTCGTATGAATTATATACTGGTATAGGGGATAGTACAAAGGTATATGCTGAAGTTGGCTATAATTACCGTATTAATGATAGTATAGAAAACAACCTATTAAAGCAGGTTAGTGTTTCTAATACATATTATCTAAAATCTAAATTATTAAATACATTGAACGCTCAGTTATCACTGTTTGTAAATTATAGAAGGCTAGACAATTCGGATAAAAAAAAAGAGGATGAACAAACATTGAATTCTCGTTTGATATACAATCATCGTTTTTTGGGGAATAAAATTAGCTCAAACACTTTGTTCGAGACCAATAGCGGGACTCTTCCTCAACAAGAATTTACTTTTGTAAAAACAGATCCAGGAAAAGGAACTCATACTTGGAATGACTATAATAATAATGGAATTCAGGAATTAGAAGAGTTTGAAATTTCTCAGTTTTCGGATAAAGCACTTTATATCCGTGTTTTGTTACCAAATCAAATCTTTAAAAAAACACACCAGAATAGGTTAAGTCAGATTATAGCTCTTAGTCCATTACCTTGGACCGGATCTAAGCATAAGTTTAAAAAACTAATTTCTCACTTTTATAATCAGACATCTTATATAGTTGATCGTAAAAACCTAAGAGAAGACAATTCTTTTAACATTAATCCTTTTGAAAAAAAGGATAATGAATTAGCATTGAATTTGAGCTTTAGAAATACGCTTTTTTTTAACAGGGGAAAGCAAAAATATACAACATCCTATACTTATTTATCCTCTAAAAGTACTAATCTAATGATAATAGGTTTGCAGGCAAACAACCTAACTAATCATCAATTTAATTTTACTCACAAATTAGTACAAACTTGGTTGTTTGATATTAAAAACGAATTTGTTAAAACAGAAAGTGTTTCAGAGAATTTTCAAAACCGAAACTACGTTTTAGAAGGGTTCAAAATAGAACCAAAAATCACATATTTGCTTTCCGATCGAACCCGATTTAGCGCTTTTTATTTGCTTAATGATCAAGAAAACAGAAGGGGGGTAGAGGAGATTTCTCAACAAAAAATAGGGGTTTCTTTCTCGTATTCTAATACTCAAAAAGTTGCTATTGCTGGTGAGTTTAATTATTTTAATAACGACTTTAAAGGCAACCCTTTTACACCCGTGGGATATCAGTTATTAAGTGGACTACAGCCAAATGTCAATTATACTTGGTCATTATTGATACAGAAAAAACTGACCAAATACTTGGATCTTAATTTTAATTATCAAGGTCGTAGTAGTGAAAAGTCCAAAGCTATTAACACAGGTAGTGTTTTGTTAAAAGCCTATTTCTAATAATTATTTTTTATCATCATTATCAAAGGATTCATTGTCATTAGGAATAATATTTAGTTTAGGTTCTTTCAACGTTTTTTTATTGGCAATATTTCTCTCCAATGAAAGTAATAAGGAAGGCAGTAATAAAAGATTTGCTAACATTGCAAACAATAAAGTAGCTGAGATTAACCCACCCAATGCTTTAGTTCCGCCAAAGCTAGAGATCATAAAAACAGAAAATCCAAAGAACAATACAGTAGAAGTGTAAAACATGCTAATCCCCGTTTCTTTTAAAGAAGCAAATACAGATTTTTGAATTCTCCAATGATTAGCTTTAAGCTCTTGTCTATATTTAGCTAAAAAATGAATAGTATCATCAACAGAGATTCCAAAAGCAATACTAAAAACCAATATAGTAGACGGTTTTATAGGAACACCCAGGTACCCCATTAGTCCAGCAGTCATCAAAAGAGGTAATAAGTTGGGAATAAGTGATATTACTATCATTTTGAAAGAACGAAACATCCAAGCCATAAATAAGGCGATAAGTATAATTGCTAACCCTAATGAAAAAACTAAATTCCACACCAAATAATTAGTGCCTTTTTGAAAAATAAGTGCTTTTCCGGTAAAGGATACGTCATAGTTATCTTTGGGGAATATTTTATTTATTTTAGGCTCTAGATTTAACTCAATGCGTTCCATTTCTTCTGTACCAACATCTTTCATAAATGTAGTTATTCTCGCATATTGACCAGTCGAGTCTACGTAACTTCTCATCACACCAGCTTTAGACTCAAAATTTTTAAGATACGGTAAGATAAAGTTTCGTTCTTGACTCGTTGGGATTTGATAATATTTAGGATTTCCGTTATAGTACGCTTGCTTAGCGTATTTTACTAAATTAACAATAGAAATAGGCTTAGACAACTTTGGTGTTTCTTCCAATAATAGTTCCAGCTGCTCCATTCGTTTAAGCGTAGCTAGTTTTAGCACACCTTTTTTTCTTTTGGTGTCGATTAATATTTCTAGAGGCATTATACCGTCAAACTCGTTTTCAAAAAATTCTATGTCTTTATAAAACCCAGCTGTTTTAGGCATATCTTCTAGTAAACTACCAGAGATTTTTATGGTATAAATTCCAATGATACTAATTATGAGTATGATTATAGAAACAATATAAATGGCTATACGCTTAGTTTTTACCATATGTTCCATCCAGTCTACCATTTTTTCTACCCAATCCCTTTTTAGGTGTTTCAGATGTCTTTCTTCTGGTTGCGGTAAATAGCTATATATGATGGTTATTACCAACAAGCATAGAATAAATAAAGCAATGATATTTAATGCGGCTACTATGCCAAACTCTTTAAGTAACTTACTTTCGGTTAAAGCGAATGTAGCAAACCCAGAAGCAGTAGTAACATTGGTCATCAATGTTGCGTTTCCGACTTTAGTAATTACACGTTGTAAGGATTTTGCCTTATTACCATGTTTCTTTATTTCCTGTTGATATTTATTAATTAGAAAGATACAATTAGGGATGCCAATTACTATAACTAGAGGCGGTATTATAGCAGTAAGTACCGTAATTTCATATTGTAGGAGCCCGAGGAGTCCAAAAGCCCACATAACACCTATAATCACAGCTGTCATAGAGATAAAAGTAGCTCTAAAAGATCTAAAAAAGAAAAAGAAAATAAGAGAAGTTACCAAAAGTGCTGCTAATATGAATATTTGTATCTCATCCATTATATTCTGAGAATTCATAGTTCTGATATAGGGCATTCCAGAAACTTTAACGTCTATTTTATGTTTATCTTCGAACTCTTTAACAGAAGGATTTAATATTTTTTCGATAAAGACCTTTCTGATATTGGTGTTAACTATATCTTTATTCAAATATATACCACTTTGAATTGTCTTAGATTTATTACTATAAACAAGACCTTCGTAAAAAGGTAGCTTGTTAAAAAGCTGATATTCATATTCAGTAACCTGTTTTTTAGAATAAGCAGAGTCTTTAATAAAAGGTGTTAACTCGAACCTATCGGGATTACTTTCTTTTTTTAAAATCTTTAGATCAGCTATAGATACAACCAAATCTATTTCTTTATATTTTTTAAAAGAATTATTAAAGTCGTTCCACGCTTTAAGTTTTTCAGGAGTAAAAAGGCTACTATCTTTAACAGCCATAACAATTAAGTTTCCTTCGTCTCCAAATTTATCCAGAAAATTATTGTATTGAGTATTTACTTCATGGTCATCAGGTAGTAAATTGGCTTCGGAAAAAGAAAATTTCATGTTTTTCCATTGAAAGCCTAAGAAAACTGTGATTCCAATTATTATAATAGATATTATTGCTCTATTGCGAAGTATTATTCTAGCTAATGTATTCCAAAATCCAAAACTTAGTAATTTTGCCATTCTCAAATTTTTCCTTTTACAAAGGTAGTATTTGACGTTTTATTATTTAAAGATTTTTGGAAAGAAAATCATTTTGATTATGAAAATTACAATTTTAGATAAAAAGTGAATTTAAAAGCTATGTTATCTTCAAATTTTGGTAAATGATATGCTCCATATCGATAAGCAAAACTTAAACCAAAACCAGCAAATAATTTGTTGATTTCGAGCCCTAATTCTTGGTAACCGTGTTTAAGAGACTTAAAGTCAACATCTATATGGTTTTGTGTGTTTTTTATATCTCCAATTGCATAACGACTAATAAAAATTAATTCGGGTTTAATTTTATTAGCAATATTAATGGGTCTTAATTTATGTCTAATCTGTAATGTAGCTAGTTTATCACTAAAAAACTCATTAAAAAACATTGTTTCAAAACTTCTTCTCCCCGCCACAGAGAATCGTTCCCTTATAGTTTCCTTAGTAGGGGCATTAGGATAGGCGTGAAACAAATGTGTCAATGGCACATCACCATTAGCTATATCTCCTTCTAGCAAGAAACTTGTAGAAGATTGATTTAGCCTATTAATTATGTGAGCTGCCTTTACACCAATTTTGGTGTATTTAAAATCACTGTCTAACAAACCTTTAAATCCTTGTGTGTACTGTATTGTGAATTTTGGAAAGCCATCATAAATCTGATTAAATCCTTCAGGAGTTTTTACAAATTCGCTAAACGGACTCCAACGAATAGCAAGAGTTGATTCTGTGGTTTTGTAAGATGAAAATAAGTTATTATGATTTATAAATTGATAGCCACTGGTTTGATCTATGTCACTTACAGATATTTGTGTTTCTGTAAGAATTTTGGAGGAAATTTGATGTTGTAGGGTAGTACTCCAAGTTTTGTGTTTATAATAGAAATCTATATTCACTAGACGAGGTTCGAATAAGGAATAAATTCTACGATCCGTAAGATAAGTATAACTCCCTACTTCTTTAAGATCGTCATAGTAATTTATATTTACCCATGATCTTAATTTTTTATTAAGTAGTATACCACCACCTATCCCATACTTAAAATTGTTGTCTTTAAAGCCATAGGCAAGATATCCTTCTAATCTAAATTTTCGAGAAAGTTGGGAGTTTGTTAACCCACCTATCCCTAGCCGCAATCCTTCATAATTATTAAATTTTATAGGATAAGTAAGATCAAAATCAAAAAAACCAACGGGATAATATCCTAGATTAAAACTTTGAGAGGCTTTTGTTCTCTGGCTAGTCTTTTGTGATTTTATAATACTATCGACTATAGAAAAGGATTTTAGATCGTTTTTTGTGATTGCATTGGTTCGATATAGCTGCCAAAATTCTTCGGATCTGTTAGCTGCTTTGTTGTCAATTTCTATTGAAGCTTGTTGAAAAGGTGCTTTTTCTAGTGCATTTAACTTAATTTCGAAAAGGTCTATTTTCGAAATTAAAAACTCATTTTTGCCAACATTATTTTTTTTATTGGGATTTTGGGTTGTGATTTCACCATCAAACAAACTCACTTTTTTTTTACTGACCCTTGGTTTTATGATAATTTCTTGATTAAAAGGAAACCATTTTTTTTCTTCAGTGAAGTATTCAAAATTATGCGTTATCATAATATTGAGTTCTCCTTTTATTTCAATTATCGCCTTTTGAATAGCAAGTGTTTCTATATCAAGATATAAAACCCCTTCTAATTTAGCTGTTTTTTTTGATTTATGTGGTTGAAACAGTAATAAAAAAGCAGGTCTTTTCCCTTTTGTTGTATCTACAACTTTATAAGAGTAGTAATTTTTAGCGCGATTAGATAGAGGACTAACATACTTGTTATTAAATAAAGTATAATCCTTTTCATAGAGTGTGTTAGATTGGGTTTTTATTCCGAGTATATTATAAGTTGGTTTTTTAAACCCCGTCATTCTTATAGCCAGAACTTTTTCTTTTTCATCCTTTCTTTTATTGAACTGATGACTGCTTATTTTTTCTGACAAAAAAAAACGCGAATTATTAGAGATAAGATTTGATGTTAGATTAATCGTATCACTGATTTTTTCTTTTTCTTGATCAATTTTAGATATTTTAAATATGTTATAACTTTTATAACTATAGTTCTGCAATGATTTTTTAGGGTTGTTTAATGGTCTCCGTTTTATTGCTTCCCCAATGATACCGTGGGCAATGTTCTCTGTTTTGTTTTTCTTTTTTGAAGCAATATAATAATCAAACAGGTTAGTAGAAGTTTTTATTGGTAGATGTTTTGCAGTATGTTTGTAAGCAGAAACCGTTGAATTGTTTTTAGAATAAACAAGGAGGGGGTCTGACGGGGCAATATGAGATGAATGGTTTAATTCATTTGTGACATGTATATGGTTATTAGAAAGAGTATTATAGGCGTTGTTAGTAATGCTGATTTGAGAAAGTAATATGAAATGAGTTAAAAATAATAAACAGAATAGTTTGTATCTCATTATATAGACGGATTCATAAAAACCTAAGATACAAAAAAAGTGTCTCTTTTAGAAAACACTTTAATTTATAAGTAAATAAAACAATTGTTTATCTATATTGTCATTATTTCTTTTTCTTTAACAACAAGCATTTCGTCTATTTTTTTTATAAAAGAATCTGTTAATTCTTGAATGCTTTTCTCTGTGCTTTTCACAATGTCCTCAGACAATCCTTCCTTTTCTAATTTTTTAATTTCGTTATTAGCATTTTTACGATCATTGCGTACGCCAACTTTAGAATCTTCAGCCTCGGCTTTAGCTTGTTTTACTAGTTCTCTACGGCGTTCTTCAGTAAGAGCTGGTACACTAATGATGACACTTTCTCCATTGTTCATAGGATTAAATCCTAAATTGGCTACAAGAATTGCTTTTTCAATATTCTGAATTATGGATTTTTCAAAAGGCTGAATAGTTATTGTTCTCGCATCCGGAGTGCTAACATTGCCAACTTGGTTTAATGGGGTCGGTGAGCCATAGTATTCTACCATAACTCCACCAAGCATAGCTGGGGAGGCTTTGCCTGCTCGTATAACTAATAATTGCTTTTCTAGATGAGTCAATGCACCTAACATAGATTCTTTAGTGGAATCTAATATAAAATCTACTTCTTCGTTCATTTTTTTAGAGCTTTTCTTGTAGTTGATCAAAAATAAGTTACTATTATTAAAGATTTACTTTAGTACCGATAGCTTCTCCAGACACTACTTTTAATAAATTCCCTTTTTTATTCATGTCAAAAACTATTATAGGTAATTCGTTTTCCTGACTTAATGTAAAAGCTGTTGTATCCATCACTTTCAACCCTTTTTTCAGTACATCATCAAATGTAATAAAATCAAATTTAGTAGCCTTAGAGTCTTTTTCGGGATCAGCAGTATAAATTCCATCAACTCTTGTTCCTTTTAATATAACTTCTGCGTTTATTTCAATTGCACGTAAAACAGCAGCTGAATCCGTTGTAAAATAAGGATTACCTGTTCCTCCTCCAAAAATCACGACTCTTCCTTTTTCTAAATGGCGTATTGCTCTACGGCGAATAAAAGGTTCAGCTACCTCATTTATTTTAACAGCAGACTGCAGCCTTGTTGGTATCTCAGCATCTTCTAATGCACTTTGTAGAGCCAATCCGTTGATAACAGTGGCTAACATCCCCATGTGATCTGCCTGAACTCTATCCATTCCTTTGCTGGCACCAGCAACGCCTCTAAAAATATTACCTCCACCTATCACAATTGCTACTTCAACTCCTTTGGCAATGATTTGTTTAATTTCTTGAGCGTATTCTGCTAATCTAGTAGGATCTATACCGTATTGTCGTTCGCCCATTAAGGCCTCGCCAGATAATTTTAGTAATATTCTTTTGTATTTCATCATTTAATTTGAACTGTGGTGCAAATATAATGATATTCTTAATTTAGAAAATATTTTATTGTAGAATACATATAACTAAGAGTGTGTTAATAGGTTTTTTTAGTAAAAATTATACCCTTTTCTTCATGAATTTACCTGAATAAAACATTCTTTTTTCCTGTTTACTTTTGTATAAAGATAAACGATAGAACTGTTATGCTTGATTTTTCCCTATCGCATATATAAAAAAACAAGACCTTTTCTTTTACAGTAAATTTATGTGGGAAAATAGGATTAGTTGAATTTAGTTTTTAAAAAAGAGAGAGGAAGTTAATTTATTATAAACACAAAAAAAGAGACTATTTCTATAAATAGTCTCTTTTTTTGTGTTGTTAGTAGGATAATATTTTAATATTGATAAAGAATTAAGTCAAAGAGACTCTTTCGAAACCAATAACCGAAATATCACCTTGTTTTTTAATATAATCCGCAACACTTAATTTTTCATCTTTAATGAAGTTTTGGTCAAGAAGACATTGTTCTTGATCAAGTGTTGTGTTGTCAGATATATATCTCTCCAGTTTTCCAGGCAGTATTTTGTCCCAGATTTGTTCTGGTTTACCTTCTGCTTTTAGCTCTTCTTTTATTGTTTCTTTTGCCTTATTGATGATATCATCCGTTAATTGAGATCTAGAAATAAATTGAGGGATACTTTTAAGAGTTTTTCCTAGTCTTCCTAGTTCAATATTTTCTTTTTCGATAACAGCAATTCTAGCTTGAGTTTCGGAGGAAACAAAAGTTGGATCAAAATCTTTATAAGATAAGATAGATGCTCCCATAGAAGCAACTTGCATAGAAATATCCTTAGCCAATGTTTCTACGCCATTTATATTATTTGATAAACCAACTAAAGCGCCAATTTTATTACCATGTATGTAGGACCCGACATAGGGCGCTTCTAGCTTTTTAAAGTCACCTATTTCGATTTTTTCTCCTATTACGCCAGTTTGTTCGATCAATTTTTCTTGAACAGAAAGACCGTCTAAGTTTTTGCTTAACAATTCGTCTTTCGAATCAGCGGTTAGAGCTAATTCAGCAATTTTTTCTGCTAAAGAGACAAAAGATTCATTTTTCCCAACGAAATCAGTTTCACAATTTAGAGAGACGATAACACCTTTGTCTTTGCTTTCGTTAACCTTAGCAATAACAGCACCTTCTGTAGAGTCTCTGTCCGCTCTGTTAGCAGCAACTTTTTGACCTTTTTTTCTAAGAATACTGATTGCTTTATCAAAATCACCTTCAGCCTCAACAAGTGCTTTTTTGCAATCCATCATTCCGGCTCCTGTTGCTTGTCGTAGTTTATTAACTTCTGCAGCTGTAATTTTAGCCATAATCATTTAAAAATTTTAGTGTTCTTGTTTTTATTAAAAAAAGTCGTTTAGTAATTACTTTAAAAGTAAAGAACTAAACGACTCATCAATTTGTGTATTAAAGTAAGCTTTTTTAGCATATTTTATGTTCTATTTAGAGATAGAAATAAAATATTTAACCTTAATGATCGATATAATTTGTCAATTAATGTGTTATCTATTCTTCCTCTTGTTTTGCGGTATCCGTTACTACACTAGCTACTTTTTTAGCAGGTGCTTCTTTTTTAGCGGATACAGTTTCTTCTTTAGGAGAATCTTTAGTAGCTTTTCTTTCATTTAGACCTTCAACAATAGAGTCGCTTACATAGGACATTACTTTGTCTATAGATTTAGATGCATCGTCATTCGAAGGGATTACATAGTCAACCTGACGTGGATCAGAGTTGGTGTCTACCATTGCGAAAATTGGAATGTTTAATTTTTGTGCTTCTTTTACTGCAATATGCTCACGAGTAATATCTACAACAAATAGTGCTCCAGGTAGACGAGTCATATCAGAGATAGAACCTAAATTCTTTTCTAATTTAGCTCTTAAACGATCTACTTGCAAACGCTCTTTTTTGGATAAAGTGTTAAAAGTACCATCTTTTTTCATTCTATCAATAGCAGCCATTTTTTTAACAGCTTTACGGATAGTAACAAAGTTTGTAAGCATTCCACCAGGCCATCTTTCTGTGATGTATGGTTGGTTTGCCTTATTGGCTTTTTCAGCCACTATTTCTTTAGCTTGTTTTTTAGTAGCAACAAAAAGAATTTTTCTGCCAGAGGCAGCAATTTTTCTTAAGGCTTCTCCAGCCTCGTTGATTTTTGCAGCTGTTTTATATAAGTTGATGATATGGATGCCATTACGTTCCATATAGATGTATGGAGCCATATTGGGGTCCCATCTTCTTGTCAGGTGACCAAAGTGTACACCTGCATCAAGCAATTCTTTTACTTCAATATTGTTTGCCATTTTTGTAATAGTTTACTTTCTGTTGAATTAGCAATGCCCAAGTTTTAATCTGTTAAATAGATCGTTTTGTGCATTTAGATGCTAAACTAACTTCCGAAATGTCGGAATAACAACAAAATACAGTTTAAATAAATTAACGTTTAGAGAACTGGAATTTCTTACGTGCTTTTTTCTGTCCGAATTTTTTACGTTCAACCATTCTAGCGTCTCTTGTCAATAAACCTTCTGGTTTAAGGATAGATCTGTTTTCTTCGTCTAGTTCGCATACTGCTCTTGATATAGCTAAACGAACAGCCTCTGCTTGACCAGTGATACCACCGCCATATACATTTACTTTTACATCGTATTTATCCTCATTACTTGTTAGAGTTAAAGGTTGATTTACTTTGTATTGTAATGTTGCAGTAGTAAAATACTCATTAAGATCTTTTTTGTTGATCGTAATGTTGCCAGAACCTTCTTTGAGGTATATTCTAGCCACGGCCGTTTTTCTACGACCAATTTTATGAATAACTTCCATTACTTAAATTCTTTTAAGTTAACAGTTTTAGGTTGCTGAGCATCTTGGCTGTGTTGTGCTCCTGCATAAACCTTTAAATTACGGAATAAGGTTGCTCCTAATTTGTTTTTAGGTAACATTCCTTTAACCGCTTTTTCGATTAGTCGCTCTGGGTTTTTGTTAAATAACTCCTGAGCAGTAAGACTTCTTTGCCCTCCAGGAAAGCCTGTGTGACGGATATATGATTTATCTGTCCACTTTTTCCCTGTTAAGTTGATCTTTTCAGCATTGGTAATGATAACATTATCTCCGCAATCAACGTGTGGGGTAAAGCTAGGCTTATGTTTTCCTCTTAATAGTATTGCTACTACAGAAGATAGACGGCCTAAAGTCTGTCCTTCAGCATCTACGTGTAACCATTCTTTTGTAACGGTTGCTTTATTTGCAGATACTGTTTTGTAACTTAATGTGTCCACACTTATTAAATTTACTAATTAAACATTCCTTTCCTATTATAAAATAGGGGTGCAAATGTACAATTATATATTTAGATAACAAACTTGTCTATATTTTATTTTAAAAGTTTGATACAAAGAATTTTAAACTAATCGTTTGTGTCAATAAAAAGACGAAGGGTTTATAAATTGTGAAAACATTATTTTAGAATATTGTCGAGAAAGTGTACTTTAATATTGTCTTTTTTTTTAAAAAAGAAGCCATTCATAAGAGTATACATAGATACTTTCTCGTTTTTGTAGAGTATATGATATTTTTAAAGAAAGTAATATTATTCTTTAAAAGTCCTATAAATTGTTTTTGAAATTTGTTTTTTTGTTTACAAATCTTTATTGATCTTAATGCTGCAACTTAATTCAATAGTTTCGATAACTTGAGAGATAGGAGTGTTCTCAAACTTAGCAGTTAGATTACAATTATTATTCTTCAAATTTTCACTAATCGGAAGTTTATCTTTATAAAATGATTTTAAGTCGTGTATTACCTGTTTTAAAGGTGTGGCTTCAAATATAAATACTCCTGTTTTCCAAGAGAAATAATTATGATTATTCGTTTTATAGGACTCTAATTTATCAGAGTTTACTATAGCAGAAAAACCGGGTTTTACAATTATAGATTCGTTAGTTTTACTGGACTCAACGTTTACCATTCCTGTTTTAACGGCTATTTCAGTTTGAGTATTATCATTTTTGACATTAAAGGAGGTTCCTAAAACCGTGACTATAGTATTATTTGTTTTTATAAAGAACGGACGACTTTTATCTTTTGTTACATCAAAAAAAGCTTCTCCGTTTAATTCTGTTTCCCTTTTGTCTTCACTAAACTGTTTCTTGTATGTGAGGGTTGCTCCAGAATTTAACCATACAATTGTGCCGTCTTTTAATTTCAATTCCAAGGTTTCGTTAGAGTTATTCTGTGCAACAATTACATTGGATCCAAAAGCATTATTATAGGTAACATATCCAACTAAAGAAGTAGCAATGACCAAAACAATTGATGCAGCAATTTTTAAAGCGGTAGAAAAAAGAGGAATAACTTTGTGTTTGTTTTTTAAATCTACTTGATTTTTTACCTTTTTAAAAGCTTCGTTGGCATCAAAATCAGTAACAAAAATATCTCCTTCGTTTGCATTCCATATTTTTTTTAAAGCATGGTATTCAACAGAGTTTTTTTCTTCGAACTCAGACACGAGTTGTTCTTCATCAGGTTTCGTTTCCTTCGAAAAATGTTTAGCTAATATGTTATAAAAATCTTCCATGATTTAAAATTAAAAACTGGTTCTCAGTATAATGTCGAAAAACAAGAGCTTTACCCTTGGTTATAATTTATTTTTTTTTAATTATTATCTAAATTAAATAAACATTAATATTTATTATTGTATAACACCTGTGAAAAAAAATGATTTTAATAAAATCAAAACTAGTGTTTTGAATCTTTAAAAATGGACATAAAGTAATGCAAAATACTTATTTATAATTTATTAACAAAGGGTGTTGAGCTTTAAACAGGCTTCATTTTATACTAAAAACACATAGAAAAGTTTAGTTCATAATTATGAAAGTTTCTAAATATAGAGATACAGAATTTGTTTTTTATCATAAAAATTAATTTTTAAAAAAGCCTAATAGCAGAAGTAGACTAAAAAAATTGTGATCTTTTAATAGAATTCGCATGTTTTTTAATGCTTTACTCATATGAGTCTCAACTGTTTTAATAGAAATGTTTTCTTCTTCAGCAATTTCACCATAGGTGAGTCCAGATTGTCTACTCAATAAGAAAACGGTTCTGGTTTTAGGAGGAAGCTTAGAGGCAAAGTAATGAAGTAATGGTTCTATGTCTTCTTCATCCAAATCCAAAGAGTCTACAGCTTGAAGATTCAAATAATCGTTTAATTCTACTTCCTTAAGTGTTTTTTGTTTTCGTAAGAAATCGATACATTTAAACTTAGTACTTCTTAGTAAAAAATGCTCAGGGTTTTCTATAGAGTCAATTTTTTCATTTTCCCATAATTGAATAAATAAAGACTGCACAATGTCTTCAGAAGCATTGTTGTCTTTTACAATCTTTGAAGCATAATTGCATAAAGGACTGTAATATGTGTTAAACATTTCTTTTATAGGCATAGTAAAAAAACTATAGTGTACTTGATTTATTAGCTCTAGTTTGGTTTTAAAAGCGTTGTGATCTTAGAAAAAATAACACCCAATAAAATTAATATAGTTTCTCGCTATTAATAGTTATAGGATACTTATTTAACTTTTTTTTTTCAAATTTGTTACAATTGAACACTTGTTTTTTTAGTACACTGACAACGAGGCGTGTAAATTTTTATTATGTTAGCTTTTTGGCAACCTTTTTTGAATAAAAACAATATTTTCTGTGTTATACAAAGTGTTTAGAAACCTAGTATTTGATATTTATTCTTCATCATTGATATAAAAAAACATTAAATGAGGTCTTAATTAAATTCAGAATATAGCTATTTTAAAAAAAAGACACTTTTTTCAAACAACAACTATTATGGTTTTAGTCAAAAATGATAAAAAGCATTTTCCAAATGTTCTATATGAACTCCTGATTTACTGATTAGAATTGCAATTATATCAAAACGAATTTCATTATCCAAATCTTTTTCAATTATATAATGATTAATAGCCTTAACTAATGATTCAATTTGTTTTGGTTTTAGAAAATCCTGAGGATTTCCAAAACTAGAAGAGCTTCTTGTTTTTACTTCAATTACAACAATAGTATCTTCTTTTATAGTAATAACATCAATTTCCGATTTTAAATATCGATAATTCTTTTCAAGAATATTATACCCCTTTTTGATTAAGAAATCTATTGCAATATTCTCGCCTTTTTTGCCTAATGCATTATGCTCTGCCATAAATTATCCAAATCTAAATAAGATAAAATTAAATCTATATAAATTCTAGTTTTACTTCATCAGCAGAAACGGTAAGTTCTACTTCTTCTCCTAAAATTAGGGTTCTGTTGTCAGGAATGTGCCCCATAGGAAAATTAAAAACGACAGGGAAATCATATTCTTTTATATTATCTAGAATAATTCCCTTTACTTTTTTGCCAAATGGAATATAATTATCGTGCAATTTAGTCATTCCACCAACAATTAATCCAGAAAGACCGTCAAAATAATTATTTCGTTTCAGGTTTTGAAGCATTCTATCGACATGGTATAAATACTCGTCAATATCCTCGATGCATAAAATTTTACCAGTAGTGTTAATAGTGGATTTAGAACCACAAATAGAATATAAAATAGATAAATTACCACCTATCAACTGACCTCGACACTGACCTAATTTGTTTTTTTTTGAAGGTGGTATTAGATATTTTGGTTTTTTTCCAAAAAGAGTTTTTTGTAATGATAAAATAGCCTCTTCTTTAGCTTTATTAAAATTAACAGGCATCAAACTATGCAGTGAAGCAACATTTAGATTATGCAGGTGAGCATGTAAAACAGTAATGTCAGAAAAACCAATAATCCATTTAGGTTTTTTGATAAAATTAGAAAAATCTATATTATCAACTATTCTCACTGTTCCATAGCCACCACAAGCACACCAGATTGCTTTTATACTAGGATCATCCAACATGGTCTGTAAATCATAAGTTCGTTCTTCATCAGAACCAGCAAATTGATTGTTTTCTAACCCAATAGTTTTGCCAATTACAGGAGTTAAACCCCAAATTTTTAAAGCATTTATAGAGTTTGTGATTTTTGATAAATTAATTTTTCTGGCGGTAGAAATAATAGCTATTTTATCACCTTTTTTAACAAAATCTGGTATAATCATACTAAGTAAATTATTCTAAAAAAGTGCTAAATAACAAATACTTTCTTTTTTTAACTATTGTTTTGTTAGGATTTTTTCTTCTATATAAAACAATACACACTATATGAAATCCAATTCATATCTACAAAAAGAGGTTTTATATAGAAAAAAAAGGGCAAGGAGCTTTTTTTTACAGAAAGAAATGTATTTTTACAAATCACATGCTATATAACATATGAATTTAATTTTAAAATTATGCAGCATCTGTGTACACTAACAAAAAGGATTTTAAGTTATCAAGCTTATAAATTATACTGATTTGAATAGAAAATCATCAAAAATTATCATAATTCTTGTCCTTGTAGTAATAGGATTAGGTTGTTCTCGCAAAAAAAACAAATGGGTTAATCGAACCTGGCATGATATAACCACGAAGAATAATACCTTATATAATGGTCGTTTATCTTTTGATAAAGGTAAAGAAGAAGTTATACAGATATACAAAGAAAATTATTGGGATTTGCTTCCGATAGAACGAATGATTGTAAGCGAAGATGTTAGGTTGCCTAATGAAGTTTTGAACAAAAATTTTGACATAGCTGAAGAAAAGGCTGTAAAAGCAATCCAAAAGCACAGTATGCTAATCAATAATAAGGAACGAAACCCTAAAATTGACGAAGCATTTTTGTTGTTAGGAAAATCTAGATACTATGAACAACGTTTTGTCCCAGCCATAGAGGCTTTTAATTATATTTTATATAAATACCCAACTAGTAACACAATTAATCATGCTAAAGTTTGGAGAGCTAAAACAAACATGAGGCTAGATTATAACGAAAAAGCAATTGAAGACCTGACCAAAATGATTAATGAAGAGGTCATGAAACCTCAGGACTATGCCGACGCAGTTGCTATGATAAGCCAAGCCTATATAAACTTAAAAATGAAAGATTCTGCTATTGTATATATAAACAAAGCAGCCTTGCATACTAGAAGCAATGAAGAAAAAGGACGTTACTTATACATTAAAGGGCAGTTATTTAATGAATTAGGACAAAAAGATAGTGCAAACTATGCCTTCAATCAAATAATAGACTTAAACAGAAGAACACCTAGACACTATTTGATTAATGCGCATATGGCAAAAGCCCGTAATTTTGATTATGAAGAAGGAAACAAAGAAGAGTTCTTGGAACTACTAACGGATCTTGAAAAAAATAAAGAAAATAGACCTTTTTTAGATAAAATTTATAATCAAAAAGCTGTTTATTTTAGATCTTTAGACTCCATCGACTTAGCAATACAATATTATAATAAATCATTACGAACTCATTCAGAAGACACGTACCTACAGTCTTTGAATTATAATGCTTTAGGTAATTTCAATTTCGACGACAAAGAATACGCAAAAGCAGGAGCATATTATGACAGTACTTTACAAAAGATGGTTGTCGATTCTAAAAGATATAGACTTCTTAAGAAAAAAAGAGATAATTTAGACGACGTAATTTTATATGATGGCATTGCACGCACCAATGATAGCATACTAAATGCGGTAGCCATGTCTCCTCAGGATAGGTTGATCTATTATTCGGAATATACAGAAAAAATGAAAGCTATTGCTATTGCGGCTGAAAACGCAGCAGAAATAGAAAGAATAAAATCAGAATTGCCTGCAGAACAAAAGTTTAAACAACCAGGATCCGATATTAAAAACAAAAATCCAGACGCTCCAAAAACATTTTATTTTTATAACGCTACTACCGTAGCATACGGAAAAACAACTTTTAAAAAAATATATGGTAATCGTGAGTTACATGATAACTGGAGGATTTCAAGCCTTTCAGACCTTAATTCTATAAATGCAGAAAACGAGGAAGAAGAAGAAGAATATTCAATAGAAACAGACCCTATATTCGATCCACAAACGTATATTGCTAAATTACCTACAGACCCAGCAATTATAGATAGCCTACAAACAGATCGTAATTTTGCATATTATCAACTAGGGGTTATTTATAAAGAAAAATTTCTAGAATATGACTTAGCGATTGATAAATTCGAAAACTTATTAGAGAGTAACCCAGAAGAACGTTTAATAATCCCAACAAAATATAATTTGTATAAAATTTATATAGCAAAAGGAGACTTGGACAAATCGGATCTTGTGAAACAAGACATTATAAATAACCACCCAGACTCTCGTTATGCAAAAGTTCTTCTTAATCCCGAAGAAGAATTAAAAGACGACGAAAACAGCCCAGAGTCTAAGTATAATAAGCTATACAAAGACTTTGTTGATCAGAAGTATGCACATGTTATAAAAGAAAGTGATGAGTTGATAACAAAATTTGGAGGTGAAGACGATTTTGTAGCAAAATTTGAATTGTTAAAAGCACAAGCCATTGGAAGATATAGGGGGTTTGTAGCGTACAAAGAGGCATTAAATTATGTGTCACTAAATTATCCGCAATCGCCAGAAGGAAAAAAAGCCCAGCTTATTTATCAAACAACGATTCCTCAGATAGAAAGCAAGGCATTTGTAGAAAATGATGAAGAAGATGATAATCTTAAATTGGTGTACGTTTTTTCTGCCGAAGAAAACAGCCAAGCCATAGAGTTTAAAGAACTATTAGAAGAAATTATTAAGCAACTTAAGTACTATAAAATGAAGGTTTCACTAGATGTATTTACAGACAGGCAACAATTCGTGGTAGTACACACAGGAAGAAACAAGCTAGGAGTAGATGGATTTACTGAATTGCTAGCATTAGGTATGATAGAAGATACAAGAGGAGTAGACCTAGAAAACCGGAAAAGAAAAAAGAAATATTTTAAAAAGATTGATAGAGAAGGAATAATACTTACTTCTCCAAACTACAGAATACTTCAGATTCATAAGAATCTAGAAGAATATATTTCATCACAACAAGCAAAAGAAGAATCAAAATAATAACCTAATCCCCTCTAAAATATGTTTTCAGAAAATAAAAAAGGAAGAGACAACAGCACAGTAGACTTTACAAAAAATCAAAATAAAATATCCGAAGGAACTAAAGTCGTTGGAGATATAATTTCTGAAGGAGGTTTTAGGGTAGAAGGAGTTATTGAAGGAACAGTTAAAACGACAGGAAAAGTTGTAGTAGGCAAATCAGGCTATATAAAAGGAACACTAGAGTGTTCTGATGCCGATTTTGAAGGGAAGTTTTCAGGAAATTTAATCATTTCAGATACCTTATCATTAAAATCTACCGCCCATATAGAAGGTGAAGTGTCTACAAGTAAATTGATGGTAGAGCCTGGCGCAACCTTTAATGCGTCATGTGTTATGAAAGGTGGCGTAAAATCACTAGGAAAGCAAAATGGACAAAAAGAAAGAGAAGGACAAGGGAAATCAGCTTAGAAAATTTGCAGTACTAACAGGTATAGCTTTTCAGATGGGAGGAACAATTTTTTTGTTTGCTTATATTGGCGAAAAAATGGATTCTTTTTATCAATTAGAAGAAAAATGGTTTACCATTCTTTTTGTTCTTTTAGGCGTCGCGGTTTCTTTGTATTTAGTAATTAAACAATTGAATAAAATTAATAGATCAGATTGATTTTGGAGTATAATTTATTTTCTTTGCAGAATATCTAATGTAAAATTATGCTTCGAAATATCTTAAGATTTATTATTCTTTTTGTAATAGTTTTTTTTGTGTGTTATTCTGTACACCGTTTGATACTAGATAACTTTCTAAAGGATAAAAAAAATAATGTTTTAGACTTATCGTACGTTTGTAATGCTGGATTTACCTTATTCTTTACTGCAATTTTAATTTTTTTCAGGAATAAACTAAAAGATCAAATAGGGTTTATATTTTTAATAGGTAGTTTTTTAAAAATCACTATTTTCTTGATTTTATTTAGAATTATTAACCTCCAAGTTGATAAAACTAATTTTTTGGATTTTTTTATTCCTTATTCAGTCTTCTTGTCTTTAGAAGTATATATTTTTTCTAAATTGCTAAAGCAAATTAAGTAGTTGTAAATCAGTGTTTTGATGTTAATAAGGTGCTTTAGAATCTTATTTATATAAAATAGTTTAAGAATCTAACTTAATTATGTACATTTGCACCGAAATTTAAGAATCGAAATTTTATCTCAAAAATGCAAAAACGTACTATAATTAGAGTTTTATTGACTTTTGTTCTGGCTTTTTACACTTTAAATTGTGTTGCAAAAGAAGGAGAAAATGGAGGAAAAGTTGATACAAAAAATGAAATTGATAAATATATCGAACATCACCTTCAGGATTCTTATGATTTTACGCTTTGGTCAAATGGAGAAACAGGAGAGCACGTAGGTTTTCCTCTCCCAGTGATATTGTGGGATAATGGATTACAAGTTTTTTCTTCCTCAAAATTTCATCATGGAGAAGCCGTAGCAGAGTCGGGAGGAAATTTTTATAAGCTTGACCATGGAAAGATATACAAGTTAGATGGAGCAGATGGCGAAATTAGCTATGATGAAGCCCACCACGCTACAAATGTAAAACCATTAGATTTTTCGATCACTAAAAATGTTGTTGCTATACTTTTAGTCTCAGTAATAATGTTTCTTCTTTTTGGGGGATTAGCAAAATCGTATAAAAAAGGAGCTTTGCCAACTGGTTTTGGAAGAGTTTTAGAGCCTCTAGTTATTTATGTACGTGATGAAATTGCGATACCTAACATAGGAAAAGAAAAACACAGAAAGTTTATGGGCTTTTTATTAACTGTTTTCTTTTTTATATGGATTTTGAATTTATTAGGAATGACTCCACTAGGAGTAAATGTAACAGGTAATATAGCAATAACAGTTTGCTTAGCGTTATTCACTTATTTTATTACTCAGTTTAGTGCTAATAAAGAATATTGGAAACATATTTTTTGGATGCCTGGTGTACCTGTAATAATGAAGATTGTTTTGATGCCAATAGAAATTTTGGGAACTCTTACCAAGCCTTTTGCTCTATTGATTCGTTTATTTGCAAATATTACCGCAGGTCACGTAGTAATCATGAGCCTTATCGCATTAATATTTACAGCACAAAATATATATGTAATGACACCAGTGTCATTACTTTTAACATTATTTATATCAGTGATTGAACTTCTAGTGGCCTTTTTACAAGCATTTATTTTTACAATGTTGTCAGCTTTGTTTATAGGGTTAGCTGTTCAGGAACACGAACATCATTAAGAATAATTTTTTAATTTTTTAATTTTATATATTATGGGTAATATTCCAAATTTAGTAGGTGCAGGTTTGATAGTTATCGGAGCAGGTATCGGTTTAGGTAAAATCGGTGGATCAGCAATGGAAGCGATAGCTCGTCAACCAGAAGCTACTGGTAAAATTCAAACTGCGATGATTATTATTGCAGCGCTTTTAGAAGGTTTGGCATTTGCAGCTTTAATCCTTGGAAAAAACTAAGCAAAATTTTAAAACATTACCTTCAACGGTTGGTTGTAGGTAATGTTACCTTTTTATAATTAAAAAATAAATTGAATAACATAATTTAATAAAATGGATAAATTAATTAACGACTTTTCATTCGGGTTATTTTTCTGGCAGGCATTAATACTGTTAGTGTTACTTTTTTTATTGAAAAAATTCGCTTGGAAACCAATTTTAGATTCTTTGAATAATAGAGAAGAAGGAATCAAAAATGCATTAGAGTCTGCAGAAGAAGCAAGAAAAGAAATGCAAAATCTACAGGCGGATAATGAACGTATTCTTAATGAAGCACGTGCAGAACGGGATACTTTGTTGAAAGAAGCTAGACAAATAAAGGAATCAATCATTTCTGAAGCAAAATCCGAAGCGCAAACTGAGGCGGATAAGATTGTTGTGCAAGCCCAAGCAACTATCGAAAGTGAAAAGAAAGCTGCGATTACAGAGTTAAAAAACCAAGTTGCAGGTTTATCTGTAGAAATTGCAGAAAAAATAGTAAGAAAAAATTTATCAGACAAAGACAAGCAACTGGAACTAGTTGAGTCTATGTTAGGAGATGTTATCTTAAACTAATAATTGAATGAGTAGAGCAGCAATACGATATGCTAAGGCAGTTTTGAGTTTAGCTCAGGATAAAGATAGCACTAAGGATGTTCAGCAGGATATGCTAAGTATTATTACTACAATAAGTGATAGTACAGAGTTAGGTTCTCTGTTAGATAGTCCATTGGTTAAAAATGAGGTTAAACTTTCCTCATTAAAAGAGATATTTAAAAGCACAGGTGAAATTACTCATAAGCTTTTCGATATTTTGATAGAGAATAAAAGAGTAGATTTATTGGCGGATGTTGCCAAGCAATATTCTGTTTTGTATGATAAATCTAACAATATACAGGTAGCAAATGTTACAACTGCTGTTCCTTTAAATGAATCTTTAACCGTATTGGTTTTAGAGAAAGTAAAGGAGTTAACAGGTAACGAAGCTACTATTAAGAATAATATAGACGAAAGTATTATAGGTGGATTTATCCTAAGAGTAGGTGATTTACAATATAATGCTAGTATAGCTAATATGCTAACAACATTAAAAAGAGAATTAAGAAATTAATTACATTTTAGTAATATCAATTTAATAATAAGGGGATGAAGTACTAATACTCATTCTATTAAACTATTATAAAATGGCAGAAGTGAATCCTGCTGAAGTTTCAGCAATATTAAAACAACAGTTATCTGGATTTGAAGCAACAGCTTCATTAGAAGAAATAGGTACAGTATTACAAGTAGGAGATGGTATTGCACGTGTGTATGGACTATCAAATGCACAATACGGTGAATTAGTAGAATTCGAGTCAGGTTTAGAAGGTATAGTACTAAATCTTGAAGAGGATAATGTTGGTGTAGTACTTTTAGGTTCTTCATCAGAAGTTAAAGAAGGTGTAACAGTAAAACGTACACAGAGAATTGCTTCGATTAATGTTGGAGAAGGTATCGTTGGTCGTGTTGTAGACACTTTGGGTAGTCCTATTGATGGTAAAGGCGCTATAGAAGGTGAAACTTATGAAATGCCTTTAGAGCGTAAAGCTCCAGGGGTAATATTTCGTCAACCCGTAACAGAACCTTTACAGACAGGTATTAAGTCTATTGATGCAATGGTACCAGTTGGTAGAGGGCAACGTGAGTTGGTAATTGGCGATCGCCAGACAGGTAAAACAACCGTTTGTATCGATACTATCCTTAATCAGAAAGAATTTTATGACGCTGGTAAGCCAGTGTACTGTATATACGTAGCTATAGGTCAAAAAGCATCGACTGTAGCAGGTATAGCTAAGTTGTTAGAGGATAAAGGAGCTATGGCATATACAACTATAGTGGCAGCAAATGCCTCAGATCCCGCTCCAATGCAAGTATATGCTCCTTTTGCAGGGGCTGCAATAGGTGAATATTTCAGAGACACAGGTCGTCCGGCATTGATAATATACGATGATTTATCAAAACAAGCAGTGGCATATCGTGAAGTATCATTACTATTGCGTCGACCACCAGGTCGTGAAGCATATCCTGGGGACGTATTTTATTTACACTCAAGATTATTAGAGCGCTCAGCAAAAGTTATTGCTGATGATAGCATTGCTAAAGACATGAATGATCTTCCGAATTCTTTGAAAAATAAGGTAAAAGGAGGAGGTTCATTAACAGCTTTGCCAATTATCGAAACACAGGCGGGTGATGTGTCAGCTTACATACCAACAAACGTTATTTCAATTACCGATGGACAGATATTTTTAACTTCAGACTTGTTTAATTCAGGTGTGCGTCCAGCAATTAATGTTGGGATTTCTGTATCTCGAGTAGGAGGTTCTGCACAGATTAAATCTATGAAGAAAGTTGCAGGTACTCTAAAATTAGATCAAGCACAGTTTCGTGAATTAGAAGCATTTGCTAAATTTGGATCTGACCTTGATGCAGCTACATTAAACGTTATTGAGAAAGGTAAGCGTAACGTAGAGATTCTTAAACAAGGACAAAATGATCCATATACAGTAGAGAATCAGATTGCAATTGTATATGCAGGTTCTAAAAATTTATTAAGAGATGTGCCTGTTAATAAAGTAAAAGAATTCGAAAAAGATTATTTAGAATATCTTAACGCTAAACATAGAGGTATCTTGGATACTTTAAAAGCTGGAAAATTAACGGATGAAGTTACAGATGTCTTAATTGCAGCAGCAAAAGAAATTTCGGCAAAATATAAAAATTAATATCGAGTACAAGGTAATGGACATTTATCTACTACCTTGTACTTTATAAGGTTTAATATTAGAAGGTTTTGATTTAGATAGTGTAAATACTACTGAATACTCAATACTATAAAAAATGGCAAATTTAAAAGAATTACGTAATAGAATAATATCTGTTTCATCAACGATGCAAATCACCAGTGCTATGAAAATGGTGTCGGCAGCAAAGTTGAATAAAGCCCAGATGGCTATTACTGCAATGCGCCCATATTCAAATAAGCTAACCGAATTGTTGCAGAGTCTTAGTGCCTCCTTAGACGGAGATGGATCAAGCTTATATTCGGAGCAAAGAGAAGTAAACAAAGTATTAGTTGTAGCAATAGCATCTAATCGTGGGTTAGCAGGTGCTTTTAATTCAAATATTATTAAAACCGTTAGAGAATTGTATCAAGATAAATATGCCGGAAAACAAGTTGATTTTGTAACTATTGGCAAAAAGGTAAATGATATTATTTCAAAGACGCATACCGTTATAGCCAATAAAAGTAATGTATATGATGACCTTACTTTTACTAATGTGGCAGAGATCGCTTCAGAATTGATGCAGCACTATACTAACGGTACATATGATCAAATTGTGATTGTTTATAATAAATTTAAGAATGCAGCTTCTCAGGATGTTACAACAGAGCAATTTTTGCCAATTGTACCTGTACAAAATGATAAAACTGTAAATTTAGATTATATTTTTGAGCCATCTAAAGAGGAGATTGTAAATCAATTGATTCCTAAATCACTTAAGACTCAATTATATAAGGCTTTGAGAGATTCTTTTGCTTCTGAGCATGGTGCTCGAATGACAGCAATGCATAAAGCGACTGATAATGCAACAGAGCTTAGGAATGCACTTAAATTATCTTACAACAAGGCAAGACAAGCTTCTATTACAAATGAAATTCTTGAAATTGTCGGTGGAGCAGAGGCTTTAAATAACTAATAAAAAGTGTGATTTTTAATAAAAAGTAGAAATATCACAGAAATATTTGTATCAAAAAACCTTGTAAGATTTTCTTATAAGGTTTTTCTGTTCTTTATTCGCAACACCCTTTTTCGCACATTATCCTCTATTCGTAATAAAACTTGGATTGTCATATAGGTGCTAGATTTGTTAGCTTTTAAATGAGTTTTAAGTACATAAAAACATATATCATGCCATTTCCCTTTGCGATAAATTCGTAAGGAAAATAGTATTGTTAATTTTCGCCAAATCTTGTGATTTTCACGTAAGTAGATTTAGCTATCAAAGTCATCCCATTGGTACAGTTTCCAGCTTGTCCGCGTCCTAGTG
>CAVYIL010000030.1:0-19795 GCA_963768325.1 uncultured Flavobacteriaceae bacterium
CTTTTTCTTCTATTTTATCCTTAGTATCAAAATAAAGAGGCTTATCAACTCTTATCCCATAGGTAAACGTTAATTTATCACTCATTTTCCATTTATCTTGCACATAAAAAGCCAATTGCCCTACATTAATTTCTGCCATTGCCCAACCGTCAGAATTATTTTTAGTTTTGTAAACATTTTGCGCATTCTCCAATGCAGCAGCAACCGTACCATTATTTATAGCTTCTTCAAAACTTTTACCAAGATTTAATGGATCAATTCTAACACTCTGAAAACTATCAAAAAAAGTACTCACTTCTGGCATACCTGCACCTACATCTCCCGAAAAATCATATACTCCTAAACTAAAAGAATTATCGAATTCAAATTTTTCTAAACTACCTCCTAATGTAAATGTATGATTCCCTTTTACCATATTTAGATTATTCGTAACCTGATAAACCTTTTGTTCTAAAATTTGGTGTATCGAAAACGGTTCATGTCCAGCAACAATATACCGAACTCCATCTTGTTGGATATTAATTGGAGGAGCGGGTGTAGAAAAAGGATTCCTAAAATCTTTAAAAAAAGTGTATCCTGCCTGAAATTTATTAGTAATATTATTTCCAAAATTAGAATTGAACTCTACCAAAAATGATTTTATCTTATTATTCATTGTATACCCAGAATTCCTGAATTGCAATGTTGTTAAATCTGGTCCTCTACGACCAATAGCCTCAGGGTTAGCTGGTAAATCCTTAGAAGCATTTAAAAAATTATAAATTATAGCTAATCGATGGCTATTGTTTAGATTCCAATCTAATTTTAAAAGCCCTTTAGTTGATTTAGTATCATGTGTAAACCCCTCATAAGTACCTGTTTGATACCCTAAAAGTGCTAATTGTTCTGATACAAAATCTAAATCCTCCGCAGAAACTCTCGAAACATTTGATCCCGTAATCCCTGATCTTTTAGCCAGAAAATTAGACCCTAAATCTTTGCGATCATCCTTTTCGAAATTACCAAAAATAAATAGTTTATTCTCTATTATTGGTCCCCCTATACTCAATCCATATTGAGATTGTATTAAATCAGGAACAACAATATTATCACCCTCGACTTTATCCCCAGTCATATCCTGATTACGATAAAACCCATACACTGTACCTTTCCATAGATTTGTACCACTTTTAGTCACCGCGTTAACAGAAGCTCCTGTAAAACCAGCCTGAGTTACATCATAAGGAGCCGTAGAAACCTGTATTTGATCAATTGCATCTAAGGAAATGGGTTGTGCATTTGTCTGTCCTCCAGGGGTGGCCGCATCTAATCCAAATGGATTATTAAATATAGAGCCATCTAAACTAAAATTATTAAACTGATCATTCCTACCTCCAAAAGAACCATTGCTAGATGCTGTAGGTTCTAATCTATAAAAATCAGAAGCCGATCTAGTAATTGTTGGTAACGTTTTTAACTCCCTACTACCTATACTAGTCTCTGAACCAGTTCTTTCACTACTAAAAGTTGCATTATTTTCTGAAGTAATAATCACTTCCTCTAACTGATTATCGTCAGACTCCATCTCTATATTAAAATTATAGGTCTGCCCTAGCTGAAGATATACTCCATCAAAAAGTTTTTTCTTAAAGCCGACATAACTTACAGTAATACGATACGGTCCTCCGATTCTTAAATTTATTAAATCAAATCGTCCATCAAAATTAGAAATCCCTCCATATGTAGTTCCTGTGGGAGTATGAACAGCAGTAACATTAACGGATGGTAATAGTTGGTTAGCGTTATCATATACTACTCCTGTAATATTCGATGTAGTAACTTGAGCACTAATAGACATACCTATTAGCACTACAATAAGGGATAAAATATTGTTTTTCATTTGTTAATACTTTGTGCTATATATAGCAAAACCAGTAAAAATCGCACGTATTATCGATTTTTACTGGTTTTGTTGCTGGTTATAAACTTTCTCTACTCTTATTTTTTAGCTTGTTCTACTATTTCAAAAGAAACAGGAATCATAACTGATCTATGAAGACGTACAGTTGCCTCATATTGACCTAAACGCTTGATTGTTCCTCCAGGTACTGTGATAAACTTTTTCTCTATCTTTACTCCTTCTTTAGTAAAAGCATCCTCTAAATCAGAGTTAGAAACAGATCCAAATAATTTATCTCCAGATCCTGTCTTAGCAGATATTTTAATTTCTAAAGCTCCTAATTTAGTTGCTATTTTTTGAGCATCTTCTATCTCTTTCTTTTCTTTAAAAGCACGTTGTTTTAAAGTTTCAGCAAGTACTTTTTTAGAAGAAGCTGTTGCCAATACAGCTAATTTCTTAGGTATTAAATAGTTACGACCATAACCATTTTTCACTTCTACTACATCGTCTGCAAATCCTAGATTCTCAACGTCTTTTTTTAATATAAGTTCCATAGTGTGTTATGACGAATTTTATTTTAATAAATCACCAACGTATGGCATTAGTGCTAAATGTCTAGCTCTTTTTACAGCTACACTCACTTTACGTTGATATTTTAATGAAGTTCCTGTAAGACGACGAGGTAATAGTTTACCTTGCTCGTTTACGAATGCTAATAAAAAATCCGGATCTTTATAATCAATATATTTTATTCCAGATCTTTTAAAACGACAATACTTTTTTGTTTTTGAAGTATCAATATTAAGAGGAGTAAGATATCTGATCTCTCCGTCTTTTTTTCCTTTAGCTTGTTGTTCTATCGTTGACATAATTAAGCTTTTTGTTTGTTTCTGTTTCTTCTTTTTTCTGCCCAAGCAATTGCATGTTTATCCAGACGAACAGTTAAATAACGCATTATTCTTTCGTCTCTTCTAAACTCTACCTCTAGTGTATCAATAACCTCTCCTGGCACAGTGTACTCAAACAAATGATAAAAACCACTTTTTTTGTGTTGGATAGCATAAGCTAATTTCTTAAGCCCCCAATCTTCTTTTGATATCATCTTAGCACCGTTAGAAACAAGAATATCTTCGTATTTCTTAACTGTCTCCTTTATCTGCTCTTCAGATAAAACGGGATTCAAGATGAAAACAGTTTCATAATGATTCATAAAAAATCTTTTTTAGTTAAAATTGGCTGCAAAAGTATGACTATTTTTTTAATAATCAAACAATAAAATCACTTCGATGAAACACTCTATTACCCGACAAAAAGCTTAAATTGTTTGTTCAAACAATTAAAATTCACTACTATTGTATTAAATCTTAACCTTAACAAGTGGAACAATCTCAATTAAAATGTGCTGTGGTAGACGATTCGCGTCTACAGAGGCTTGCTATAGTCAAATTAATAGATGACCATCCGTCACTGGAATTAGTGGCTGAGTGGAACAATGCTATTGAAACTAAAAATGGTTTATTAGACATTCAGGTGGATCTATTGTTCTTAGATATCGAAATGCCGATCTTAACTGGCTTTGACCTACTTGATGATTTAGAAAACAAACCTCACATTATCTTTGTTACTGGAAAAACCAAATACGCTTTTAAAGCCTTTGATTATGATGCGGTTGATTACCTGAGGAAACCATTAAAAAAAGATCGCTTTAATGCTGCTGTAGAAAAGGCATTAAATATGACTCGATCAAATTTTGAAAATTCTGTTATAGAAGATGATGATTATATTTTTGTGAAAAGCAATCTTAAAAAACGAAAAATATTCTTAAGCCAGCTTAAATATGTTGAAGCACTAGGCGATTATGTTAAACTCATAATGGAGGACAGTGATCCTGTTGTGGTATTAGCCACTATGAAATCTTTTGAAACAGAGTTACCTAGTGAGCGATTTTTAAGAATTCATAAATCTTATATAGTAAACTTAGACAAAGTAGAACGCTATAATAGTCGTAATGTAGAAATTGGTGAGGAAAAAATACCGTTAAGTAGACATAAAAAACACTCTTTGATAGAAGCTCTAAATGGATAATACCCAAATCAGATAAACAGGAAATATTCTAAAAATTATCTACATTGATAATTATTCTAACTCCTGAAAATTCTTTAATACTTTCAAAAGAAGAATGTATCCTGCTTATTATTTCTTTGGTTTTAGTCAATGATTGACCCTGAGGTATTTTAATAAGTATGTTTTTATGGTATTGATTTCTTATCCTAGATATTGGCGGAAACTCTGGACCCAAAACTTTCTCTTCAAAAACTTGGGTTAAGTATTTCGCTAACCATTCTGTAGCACTAGTAACTCGGTTATAATCTTTATGCTTGCCTGTAATTTTTATTATTCTATAAAATGGGGGATATTTATATTGATACCTCTCTTGGATCTGATCTGTATACATCCCTAGATAATCATTACTACTTACTTGTTGCAGTATCTGATGATACGGATTAAAAGTCTGAATCAATACTTTACCTCTTTTTTTGGTTCTCCCCGCTCTTCCTGCTACTTGTTGTAATAATTGATAACTACGCTCATGCGCTCTAAAATCAGGAAAATTAAGCAATGTATCTGCATTCATTACTCCTACCAAGCTTACATTTCTAAAATCTAACCCTTTGGCTAGCATTTGTGTACCTACCAAAATATCAATTTCTGATTCTTCAAAACGATTAATAATTTTTTCATGACCGTGTTTACCCTTTGTGGTATCCTGATCCATTCTATCTATTTTTTTATCTGGAAAAAGTTTCATTAACTCCTTCTCTATTTGTTCTGTTCCAAATCCCTTTGTAGATAGTTCGGTGCTTGAACAAGCCATACATTTTAGCAACATTGCCATATTGTATCCACAATAATGACATCGCAACTGATTCCGTTGGCTATGATAAGTAAGACTTACGTCGCAATTAGGACATTGCGGAGAATGCCCACAGGTATTGCATTCTACAACAGGTGAGTATCCTCTTCTGTTCTGAAATAATATTACCTGTTCCCCTTCAAATATTGCTTCCTGAATACCTTTTATTAATGTATCGCTAAAATGCCCAGTCATTTGTTTCTTAGTATATTTAGTCTTTATATCGACCAAATTAATTTCAGGCATTAAAACATCACCATATCGTCTGGTTAATTGCACTAACCCATATTTATTTTGTTGCGCATTATAATAGGTCTCTATAGATGGAGTAGCTGAGCCTAATATCACTTTTGCTTTAAACATTCGAGCCATTACGATAGCGGTATCTCTCGCATGATACCGTGGTGCTGGATCATATTGCTTAAAAGTAGCTTCGTGCTCTTCATCTACTATGATTAAACCTAAGTTTCTATAAGGAAGAAATATTGCTGATCTTGCTCCTATTACAATTTGCGCTTTGGATTTTTCATTTTTAACATTATTCCATGCTTCAACTCGCTCATTGACTGAATATCTAGAATGATAAACCGTTAATTTATCTCCAAAATAAAATTGTAATCTTGTAATTAATTGTGTAGTAAGTGCTATTTCTGGTAGTAAGTAAAGTACTTGCTTTCCTTCGTTTATATTTTCTTCGATTAATTTTACATATATTTCTGTCTTACCAGATGCTGTAACTCCATGCAACAAACAAACTCCTTGTTTCGTCAAAAAACTCTTTATTTCCTTATACGCTTGATATTGATATTGATTTAAATCCTGAGTGCTTTTTGATGAATTTCCATCGTAATGTACTCTATCTCTTTGTTTATGATATTCTTCTAATATATTTTTTTCTATTAACGACCTTATTGTTTTTGATGTGCAATTAGCCACCTTAATTAACTCGCTAATTTTTATAGGTTTATTAGTTTTAGCCCGCAACATAAAAAGATGCATCAAAATATCTTTTTGCTTAGGAGACCTCTTCATTGACTCCAATAAAATTTTCAATGATTCTTCTCTGGTATAATCAGAGTGCAATTTGATATATTTTACTATTTTCGGCTTGTATTGCTCATAAATTTCTTCTTCAACAATTATAACCTCTTTCTCTAGTAATCTTTTTATTATCGGAAGCACATTTTTTTTACCTACAATATCCATTACTTCTTGTATTCGAAGTAGACTCTGATAATTAAGAGCTTCATATATTAGATATTCATCATCTTTAAGCAAAGACTCGTCTATTACTTTTTTTTTGTTTCTTAAGATGATTGTTTCACTTTCCAATAAAAACGCACTTGGCAGTGCTGCCTTCATAACTTCTCCTTTGCTACACATATAATACGAAGCAATCCAAGACCATAGTTCTAATTGATAATTTGTTACAATAGGAACTTCATCTAGTATATGTTCTATTTCTTTAGCCTCGTATATTTGCGGTGCTATTTCATGAACTTTTGATACTAGAGCTGCATACACCTTTCTTTTCCCAAACTGAACCGCTACCCGCATGCCTGGTTTAACAAATAGAGCTTCTTTTTTATTTATACTATAAGTAAACTCTTTTTTTAAAGGTATTGGTAAAATTACATCTATATAATATGCCATTATCGTGTCTAACAGAAGGGTCAGTTATCTCCATTATATACAAAAATACGAGTAATACCAATTATAGCTTTATCTTAATTAAAAAAAATACGGATTAAAGTAATTCTTGTATGAATGTCTTGTCTAGAATTATTAATTTTTCAATACAAAAAATTATATTATTTAGCTTGTCATTAGAAACCTTCTTTATTGAATTTTAAAATTATGATTATACTAAATTCCCTTAATGAATTTATCGCAAAATAAAATAGTATTATATTCTAATCCATTTTTGAGTTCTATAAAGAAAAGACACATACCCTCTTACATTAAGTATATTAAGATCCTTTTTATCTATCCATATTTTACAATCGTACGTTTTTCCGTTTTCTGGGTCTAAAATGGTTCCGTCTTCGTATTTATTGCCTTTTTTTTCTAAACTTCTAAGAATAATCATACCTTCAATTGGTTGATTATGATCCTTACCTTTGCATTTCACACACAATTCCCCTCTTTCTGACTCGTTAAGTATTCTTTTTATTTTACCGAATAACAAATCTCCTTTTTTATAGACTTCTACAATGGATCTATGTTTTCCTGTCCTATCATCTATTGTTTTCCATTTCCCAATTATTTTATGCTGTGCATTGATTGTACTAACAAAAAGTATTAAAGTAATTGTTACTATTTTTATTACTTTGCTTTTATTTATATTCATTCTGTTATTAAAATTTCTTTCAACCTACCTCAATATATTATAGATTTATGAAGCCACAAAAAAACTACTCAAAAAATTGAGTAGTTTTTTACCTTAATTATATCCTTTTTTTATTGTATGCCCAACATTCCGTTCTTAATTTCCTCACTAGCAGGGTCTTCTCCTAACCAAATTTTAAACAATGCGTATTTAAAATCTCTCCCTTCAATCATCCCTAACTCTTTTCCATTTTTACATGCTTTCACTCCCTTTTCTTTGATATACACTAAATCAAAAACATCATTTTTCACAATAGGGTCAGAAAAAAAATTAATAAAAGTATTTATTCTTTTGTCTAAAGGTTTGGTATTTCCAAAAGTAGCTTTCTCAAAACCATCTCTAGTTGCTTTTATAAACTTCTTTTGTGTAACAAAACCAGATACTATATTTAATTTTAAGGACATGGTTTCGTCGGCATCTAAAATAACTCTAGGATCTTTACTTTTTTCTGCAAATAGAGCCCTCCTGCATACATTTCAATCCACAACACTTTTCTCATTCCTGCTCCATTTAACTTAAGCTCTACTCCTTCTAAAGTTTCTTCATAAGGCAATATAGCTTTACCTATTCTTATCTGTGCAGTAGTAGTTATAAAAGAAACCAGAATAACAAATGGTAATATAATCTTTTTCATACTTTAAATAGAGGTTTTAATGATTTTTAGTTTATTCTCAATGGGGCAAATGTAACAAATTACATTATTCATGCATAATGTTAAAGTGTTAATTTAATAGTAAATCACTACACTTTTATCTACAAAGATATTTTTAATCTCCAAAAAACCTCAAAAACACATTATTTATTTCAGGAAAATTGACTTTTATTTAATCAAAATTGAAAAAATCTATAAAACCCCTAACATTTCATCTTTCAAACCTCTATCTACTGGTCTATTACCTAACCAGATATTAAATAAAGCTACCTTAAAATCTAATCCCTCTATATAGCCTTTTTCTTTACCGTTTTTATATAATACACTTCCTTTTCCTTCTATGTAAACAATATCAAAAATCTGATCTACCTCAATCTCCTCATCTATAAATCCAATAAACTTATCTATTCGTTTTTGATAAGGACTCAATTTATTATCTGTAGATTTTTTAAATCCTTCTCTAAATGCTGCAGCCATTTTTTTTCTATTCATCATACTAGAAAGTACATGAATTTTAATTACCATTGTTTCATTAGATTCTGCAATTGATTTTGCGTTTTTATTTTTTGACTTCAGGTATAATCCACCGGCATATATATCAAAAAAGAATTTTTCTCTAAGCCCAGCTCCATTAATTTTTAAATTAACTCCGTTGTGTGTAATATTAGATGGCAATGTAGCATCTCCTACTTTTATCTGTGCCGATGCTGTTATATTCATAAAAACAACAATGAACATAGTTATAAATCTTTTCATATTTAATTATTTATATTTTTATAACCGCTAAATATATCAAAAATAATTTCTTAGACGGTTTAAAGAAGCGTTTAATTCGAATCCTAATAATAATAAATTAGCATTAAGCCAGATATACAGCATTAATATCAGCATTGCTCCTATTGATCCATACAATTGGTTATAGTTAGAAAAATTATCGATATATATCCCAAATAAATATGTTGTAATTATGATCATAAAAGTTGTCATGAATGCACCTGGTGAAAATAATTTATTTTGTTTCCCTTCATAAGTGCCAAAATAAAACAGAATAGCAACATTTAAGAATATCATAAAAATAAACAATGCATATTGCCCTATTTTTAACCAAAAAACGGTGTCGTCTACTACTCCTAGTTTATTTAATTCTCCAACGGCATATGCCAAAGATAATGTCCCTACTACGGTAGTTAATAATAGTATCGCCTCTATCAGTGACACGCCTATGGCTACCAGATATTGTCTCACAAAGGTTCTATTAAGTGTTACATGATATGAATATTCAAACCCAGAGAATACTGCATTAACTCCATTAGTCATCAAAAATATTGATAGTATAAATACCGAGGATAATAATCCTCCTCTAGGATTAGAGGCTATATCATCAAATATATCTTTAAAAAAACCAGATGATTGTGTAGGTAAAGCTCCACTAATAAATTCGTAAAATTTTTCCTGAAATCCATCAATGGGAACATAAGGTATTAAGTTTAATAAGAATAGTAAAAATGGAAATAGAGAAAGAAAAAAACTCCATGAAATAGAACTGGCTCTTGCAGAAAAAGTCCCTTTGACTATGCCTATTGCATAGATTTCTATCAAATCGTATAAGGACAATCCATTGAAACCTGGAAGGATTATTTTCTTTCCTAATTTAACCAAAACATTGATTACCGGAATCTTATCTAGTTTGTCTTCTACTGCTTTTGACATATAATTATACTGCTTTTAAACTTAAGTCTAAATTATATACGGAGTGGGTTAATGCTCCACTACTGATATAATTCACTCCACATTCTGCATATTTGCGAATAGTTTTTTCATTTATTCCACCGCTAGATTCTGTAAGGCAAGAGTCTCCTATTAGTTCTACAGCCTTGGCAGTGTCCTCATAATTAAAATTATCAATTAATATACGATATACTCCTGTATTGTCTAATATTTCTCGTATTTCGGATAAATTACGAGCTTCTACTATTATTTTTAGATCACTATTAGTATCCGAAAGGTATTTTTTTGTTTTTTCTAATGCTTTTGTTATTCCTCCTGCAAAATCGATATGATTATCCTTTAGCATTATCATATCATATAATGCAAATCTATGATTCTCTCCTCCTCCAATTTTAACTGCCCATTTTTCTAGCGCTCTAATTCCTGGGGTTGTCTTTCGTGTGTCTAATATTTTAGTACCTGTTCCTTCTAACAGCTTGACAAAATGATTTGTTTTTGTTGCTATTGCACTCATTCTCTGCATAGCATTAAGCACTAATCTTTCTGCTTTTAGTATAGATTGAGAATTTCCTGATACATAAAACGCAATATCTCCATGCACTACTCTTGTTCCATCTTTTATTAATACATTCATTTTAAGACTAGAATCTACATAATGAAAGACTTTTATTGCAAAATCTACTCCTGCCAATATTCCTTCATCCTTAACCAAAAGTTTAACTTTCCCTATTGTGGTACTGGGAATACAAGCTAGTGAACTATGATCACCATCTCCAACGTCTTCTCTAATGGCATTGGCTATTATCAAATTAATTTCTTTATCAAATTGAGCTTTACTAATCATATTGAATAGTTATTTTTGCAAAAGTAAAAAAAAGATACTACAACTGGTTGTGTATCTTAATTTAGAAATATTTCATAAAATTATTGGTTGTTTACTATTTTATTTAACGTAATAACTATGAGGTTATAACTATAAAACAATATAATGACTATTAAACTACTTGCTATTGGCAAAACGGATGATAATCAACTAAATATACTTATTGATAATTATATTAAAAGATTAGGTTTTTATATAAAATTTAGTTTTGAAACTATTCCTGATCTAAAAAACATTAAAAACCTGAGTGAAAACCAACAGAAAGAGAAAGAGGGTCAGATTATCTTGGATAAAATATCCAATTCTGATATCCTGATTTTACTTGATGAAAATGGTAAACAGTATGATTCTATTGCTTTTTCTGAATATCTACAGAAATATATGAATAGTGGTATCAAACGATTAATATTTGTAATTGGTGGACCTTATGGGTTTAGTCCAGAAGTTTATAATCGGGCGAATAGTAAACTATCTTTGTCCAAAATGACTTTTTCTCATCAAATGATTCGTTTATTTTTTATAGAACAAGTATATCGAGGGTTTACTATTCTTAAAAACGAGCCTTACCACCATAGGTGAAAATATACTCGAGAAACTTAATAAATAACAACATGTCAAGTTTCAAAACATTATTAGAAACTCGTATTTTAGTTTTCTAAAATTTAAATACATTTTATGGGACTCTTCAAGTGTACTAAAAACACAAATACTCCATTAATTCGCCAAATTTTAGATTTAATTCCTCGTTGGATGATTAGGAGATGTTCCGAAAATCATAAAAGCGATAAGGACTGCAGTAAGTATAAGACTTTCGATCAATTTGTAGCCTTAGCTTTCGGATAGCTTAATAAACACCTTACTTTAAGCGATATTTCTAGTGGTATTGGGGTGTCCGAGATATTCATATCAAGTTTAGGTCTTGATCAGAGTCCAGCACGTTCTACTATGAGTGATGATAATATTGAAAAATATGACGCATCTGAGGGTTGGCAAGAATGATTACTTGAAAATAGCGAAAGTTAAAAAGACTACTTAAACAAGTATTCATGTTTTTTTAAAAATACACCTTATCAAAAAATAGAAACATTTGCTTTTTACAAGTATTTTTTGTAACTTAGCTACTTCAAGTGATGCATTAAGCAGCGGTTTAAAAGTTTTTTACCACCTTCAGCTCTTCTGATAATAGGTAAGTTAATTTTTAAACCGTTTTTTTTATGGTTCTTTCCCTAAAACAATAGAACTCTATTAAAAATGGAAATAAAAAAGCCTCACTAACGTAAGGTCTTTTTTCTGTGAATAGTATATTACTAATACACGTAATAAGTAAATATAAAAATAATCAACTAAAACTTTCTTTAACTTTTTTATCAAGTGACACTAAAAGTAAGTTAAATCTACATTAAAAAATAAATCAATACTCAAGAAACATATATAATTATCCATAAAACACACATTTATCAGATTAAAAACATATTTAGATTAAGAAGTTAAAAAAAACTTTTAAAACTCATATGTATTTATAGTGCCTCTTTTAAGTTAAACCTTAGAAAGACATTGCATAGATTTTATTAAAATCGTAACATTACATACTTAAAATTTCGAATTAAATCTATGAAAAGCCAAAACATCAAACCCTCTGAACCTCAAGATGAAAAAACAATTAAAAATAAAGAACTAAACATTTGGGAAGCCTTAATACCCATAGTCGCATTAGTCATAATGCTATTCTATAATGTAATTTATGTTTTTGGTGATAATGCCCTAGAAGGAAGCAATCAATTTATCCTACTTATGGGAGCAGCAGTAGCAGCAATAGTAGGTTTTTTTAATAAAGTTTCATTTAATCAAATGATTGAAGAAATTGCTAATAATTTAAAATCTACAACAGGGGCATTACTGATACTATTACTAGTAGGATCTCTCGTAGGTACTTGGCTAATTAGTGGTATTATACCTACCATGATATATTATGGTTTACAAATACTTAATCCCAAAATATTTCTAGCCGCATGTCTTGTTATTTGTTCCATAATTTCAATCGCTACAGGAAGCTCATGGAGTACTTCTGCTACCGTAGGTGTAGCATTAATAGGGATTGGAGACGCATTAGGAGTTCCTCTAGGAATGACCGCTGGAGCTGCTATTTCAGGAGCTTATTTTGGAGACAAAATGTCACCACTATCAGACACTACTAATCTAGCCCCAGCAATGGCAGGAGGTGAATTATTTTCACACATAAAATATATGACTTATACAACTATTCCAACCGTTGTAATCTCATTGGTTATTTTTCTTATTTTGGGTTTTACATTAAATACTAGTGGAACACCAGAAATAAGTGAGCAACTCAATGCTATAAACTCTGCTTTTAATATTTCTCCGTGGCTGTTTATGGTTCCTTTACTTGTAATCCTTCTCATAATAAAAAAGACACCACCTGTAATTGCACTACTATTAGGAACTCTTCTTGGAGGGGTTGCTGCCATTATAGCCCAACCAGATATTGTAATGAAAATCGGAGGAAGTAATGTATTAAATTTTAATTCTGCATATAGAGGTGTAATGAATGCTATAACAGTAAACGTAAGCATAGAAACCACAAATGAAAAACTAACCGAATTATTTACTTCTAAGGGAATGTATGGAATGCTAAAAACTATATGGCTAATTGTTTGCGCTATGGTATTTGGAGGTGTTATGGATGCTATTGGTGCTTTATCTAGAATCAGTAAAGCATTACTAAGTATGTTTGATTCTGTGTTTGGACTTTTTGCTAGTACTGTAATAAGTTGTCTAGCCTTAAATGTTACTGCCTCTGATCAATACCTTGCTATTGTAGTACCTGGTAGAATGTATGCCAAAGCATATAAAGACAAAGGACTTGCTCCTGAAAACTTAAGTCGGACATTAGAAGATTCTGGAACTGTAACTTCTGTTCTTATACCTTGGAATACTTGTGGAGCATATCAAAGCAGTGTCTTAGGAGTCTCCGTTGCAGAATATTTTATTTACGCTATTTTTAATTGGTTAAGTCCATTTACCACATTATTCTTTGCTGCTTTTAGAATCAAAATAAAAGAATTAACTCAGAAATAAAGATGTCTTTTAAAAGTTAATAAAAATAACCATCACAATTTAGAATCGAATCTATACAATTGAATTCGATTCTAAATTAGTAAAATACTTTTTTCAAAAAATTGCCTTTCCTATCCTAGTAACTATCTAAAATCGGTATTGATTTTTTATCATTGCCAATAGCAACAAATTTAAAAAATCCTGTAACCGCTAATTCCCTATCATAATTATACATTTCCTCTTTAAATATATCAACTTTTACAGTACAACTTGTTTTTCCTACCTCAGTAACTCTAGCTATCAACTCTACTATAGTACCCGCTGGAATCGGTTTTCCGAAATCAATCTTATCAGTGGATACAGTTACCACTTTTTTTCTACTAAATCTTGTTGCACAAATAAAAGAAACCTCATCCATCAGCTGTAATGCTGTTCCTCCAAATAAAGTTTCATAATGATTTGTTGTATTAGGAAATACTGCTTTAAAAATTCTAGTTTCAGAATTATCAATTAGTTGGTCTAATTTATTCATATAATAGTTCTATAACTTATTCTTATTATTTATACCCCAAAGGTAAAAGATATCCTATTATATTTGTTAAATATAAAATAAACTACAAGAATGAATATTATTGAAAGTCTTCGGTGGCGATATGCAACCAAAAAGTTTGACAACACTAAAATTCTTCCACAGGAGAAGATTGACATATTATCCGAAGCATTTACTCTTACTGCTACATCATATGGTCTGCAACCAGTGAAGTTAATAATTATACAAGACAAAAAACTTCAAGAAGTACTAACTATACATTCTTGGAACCAACAACAAATTTCGGATGCATCGCATGTATTAGTCTTTTGTATAGAAAAAAACATAGAAGAAGAGTACATTAACAACTACTTTAATAATATACAATCTATAAGAAATACACCTGAAGAGATTCTAAAACCATTTAAGGAACAACTAGTAGATTCTTTTAAAAATAAACCTCTTGAAGAAATTTCAAATTGGGCTACTAAACAAGCTTATTTATCTTTAGGTAATTTATTAACAGTCTGTGCTGCTGAAAAAATTGATGCCTGTCCGATGGAAGGTTTTATACCTGAAAAATATGATCAATTACTTAACCTAAATTCTTTTGGGCTTACTTCTGTTTTAGTATTGCCAATTGGTTATAGGGATACTAATGATATGTTTGCAGAACTTAAAAAAGTAAGAAAATCAATGACTGAATCCATAATCTATTTATAGAAGTGGTTTAAACTTTTTTCAATTCGCTATAAAAATGTTCTTTTTCACTAAATTTTCATCTTTTTATTACCTCGTAGCGCTACTATGAAGTGCAAAAAACACTTCAATTGAGTAAAAAACATCTATTTTTCGCCAGAATCAAAAAAGTTTAAACCGCTTCATAATATTAACAATTAGGGATGAAAATTGATAAATAAAATTGTATATTTTCAACCCTGAAAAACACAGAAAATGAAAACAATACTTCTATTTCTATCTTTAATTTTTGTTACTCCTATATCCGCTCAGACAGATGGATTAAACTGGTTAACTGATTTTGAGTCTGTGATAAAAAAATCTAAAAAAAGTAAAAAACCCATTCTTATGTATTTTACAGGTAGTGATTGGTGCGCACCCTGTGCGATGTTACATGAAGATTTTTTTTCTACACCAGAATTCAAAAAACAATCTAGCAATCTTCTGTTATTAAAAGTAGACATTCCTAGATGGGTAGATATTGTTTCTGAAAATCAACTAAAAGCAAATAAAAAACTTCTAGATCAATATAACAAAAAAGGTGGTTTTCCTTATCTAGTAGCACTAGATCATACAAAAAAAATATAGGTACGATAGGATCTTATAGCTCTTCATTAAGGGATCCAGAAAGATATTTTAGTTTTATAAAATCATTAGTTGAAAACAACTAATTAAAAAAATAAATCTACTTTAAAAATTCATAACTCTTTTCGGTATTTTTGTTCGAAAGATTTTTTTTAATTTAACTATATAAATATGCCAGGATTCGAGTTATTCGGTGAAGAAGAAAAGAAAGAAGTACAGGATGTGCTAGATAATGGGGTTTTAATGCGATATGGATTTGATGGGATGAGAAATGGTCACCATAAAGCATTAGAACTTGAAAGAGATTTAGCCAAAAAAATGGGGTCTAAATATGCACAAGTTGTATCTAGTGGCACAGCGGCACTAACAGTAGCTTTAGCAAGTGCAGGGATTGGATCAGGAGATGAAGTAATAATACCTACATTTACATTTGTAGCAAGCTTTGAAGCTATTTTATCTGTTGGAGCTACTCCTATTTTATGTGATATTGATGATACACTAACCTTAAACCCTAAAGCTGTTGAAGCTGCTATATCTCCTAAAACTAAGGTTATTATGCCTGTACACATGTGTGGTTCTATGGCTGATCTAGGTTCATTAAAAGCTATTTGTGACAAACATGACCTTATTTTATTAGAAGATGCCTGTCAAGCTATTGGAGGAAGTTATGGAGGCAAATCTCTCGGAAATTATGGCGATATAGGTTGTTTTTCTTTTGATTTTGTCAAGACTATTACCTGTGGAGAGGGCGGCGGAATAATTACTAACTCTAAGGAGTATGCTAACAATGCTGATCAGTATCAGGATCATGGTCACGATCACATCGGTAATGATCGTGGTGCAGAAACACATCCTTTTTTAGGATATAACTATCGTTTATCTGAATTAAATGCTGCTGTAGGAATAGCGCAATTAAGAAAATTAGATTCTACAATAGCTTTACAAAAAGAAAATTATACCATTCTTAGAGATGCACTGACAGTAATTCCAGAAGTTACCTTCAGAAAAGTACCAGAAACAGGAGTAGAAAGTTACGCTTTCTTAACTATTTTTTTGCCAAATGAAGATTTAGCTAGAAGAACCCAACAGGCTCTTACTAAAAACGGTGTAGATGCTTGTTTTTATTGGTATGATAATAATTGGCACTATTATAAAAAATGGGATCACTTATTAAACCAAAAATCATTATCTAAATTTTCTAACGAAATACAAATTGGTTTACAAAAAAACAATAAACCGTTTAATGATAGTGATGCTTGGATGAGTCGTACGGTATCTTGTCTAATTAAGGTTGGTTGGACTACTGATGAGGTAAAAGAAAGAGCCTCAAAAATGATTGAGGCTATTACAAAAGTATTACAAAAAACAACGCATCTTTAATATCCTACATATTCAACAATCTCTAATCCATATCCTATCATTCCGACACGTTTTTGTTGAACGGTATTAGATATTAAACGAATTTTATGAATATTAAGATCATGCAAAATCTGAGCTCCTATCCCAAAATCTTTGGCGTCCATTGGTACTCTAGGAGCTCTTGTTACTTTTTTACCGTCTTGTGTCTCTTTTAATTTTTTAAGACGATTTAATAAATCTAAAGATTGACTATCTTGATTAATAAAAATTATTACCCCTTTACCATCTGTATTAACACACTGAAACATAGCTTTTAATTTTTCATCAGCATCATATGTTAAAGTACCTAATATGTCATTATTATGCAATGTAGAATTTACTCTGGTAAGTACTGGTTCATTATCTGCCCAACTACCTTTTGTCAATGCTATATGAACTTGACTATTTGTCGTTTGCTGATAAGCTCTTAATCTATATTTCCCAAAACGGGTTACAATATCAAAATCCTCTTTTTTTTCTATTAAAGAATCATGTTGCATGCGGTAAGCTACCAAATCCTCAATAGAAACTAATTTGAGATCGAATTTTTTGGCAACTTTAATCAATTGAGGTAAGCGCGCCATTGTACCATCTTCATTCATAATCTCTACGATCACTCCTGCTGGTTTTAACCCTGCTAATCTAGCAAAATCAATTGCTGCCTCTGTATGACCTGTTCTTCTTAGCACACCTCCTTCTTTAGCTTTTAAAGGAAAAATGTGCCCTGGTCTAGCTAACTCATCTGGTTTGGTTTCTGGATTAGCTAGTGCTAAAATCGTTTTTGCACGATCACTAGCCGATATACCTGTTGTTACCCCTTTTCCTTTTAAATCAACTGAGATTGTAAAAGCTGTTTCCATAGGATCCGTATTATTACCTACCATCATATTCAGGTCTAAATCCTTGCAACGACGTTCTGTAATAGGAGCGCAAATTAATCCCCTTCCGTGAGTTACCATAAAATTAATCATCTCTGGGGTAACTTTTTCTGCTGCTGCTAAAAAATCTCCTTCATTTTCACGATCTTCATCATCTACAACTATAATAACCTTCCCTTGCCGTATATCTTCAATAGCTTCTTGAATTGTATTTAGTTCTTTTTTGCTTTTGATATCGGTTAATTGCGACATAATATTTATTTTGTGTTTAAGCTACAAAGATAATTTATATTATGCTTAAATAGAATAGTATTACTATTTATCTAGTGTATTTGATGGTATATCTAAAGAAAAGAAGCTACTTAAGTAATTACTTAAATCGTCTATAAAATAAAATACTTCGTAGTAGCAAAGAAGTTGTTTGTCTAATTTTTATTAAGTTTTACTATTTTTAATTAGCATAAATTAATATCTCTATCGTAATTTTATGGAATAGACTGTTTTCGAAATAATTGCTTTTTTCACCTCTTCTTAGTTTATTTCTTTATTTTTTTTTCTATGAAACGTTTTATGGGTAAAACAATAAAATCTAAACTAAAGAAACCTTGATCTGTAGCAGCTCTATATGTTAAAAAAATGCTTAACGGAAATATTATAAATGTAGAGATCCAAGAGCCAACAAATGGTGGAACACCGTCTTCTTCCGCTCCATTTTTTGCAAATATCCCTATAAAATGATATGTCAAAAATAAACCAACTCCAATTACTATTGGTAATCCCAATCCTCCTTTTTTAATAATAGCTCCTAAAGGCGCACCTACAAAAAACAGTAAAACACATGCAACCCCTATAACATATTTGTCATGTAAAGACATTTCATATTTGTTTAGGGCTCTTTTTCTTACTTTTATATTTTCACTAACCGTATTTATTTTTCTTAATATCCCATCTATATTTGAAGAAGCTAAATTATATATTTGCATTTTCTTTTCTGCATCAAAATAATCTTTTATATCTATATTCTTTATAGCTAAGCTATCTAAATGACAATCTTCTGTTGATAAATTCTTATTTAGGTTATTGAGTCCATTTCTTCTTTCTACTTCGTTTCTTATTATTCTATAATCAGAATTTATTACACTAGATATAGTGTCTATTTCTCCTTTTAAACTATACACATTAAGCATATTGTACCCTTTATTTATATGCTGAGCATCCATATCAACATTTCCTAATTCTGATAAATCGATATTTAGTAAGTATTGTTTAAAATGCGTCTTGGTAAAAGGAACCTTTTCTCTAGCTCTGGATGAATTTTGCTGAATTTCATCATAATAATTACCATTATTGAGTGTAAGGGTGATTAAATCAGAATCTTCACTCCCACTAAGTTCCCCATCTTCAGCCTTGATAACGGTAAAGTTTCCTATAGTAGTGCCTTTTTTATGAATAATTACATCTTTCAGAAACTCATCATTTTCCCCATATTTTTTTGCCACTTTTATGTTTATATCTCCCAAATCATTAAATTGATTAGGAGAAATAACCATTGCTGGTTTTACCTGCACTATATTTTTCCGGAGATTAATAAACTTCTTTTCTGATGCTGGAATAACCGAATTAGAGAAGAAAAAAGCTCCTATACCCAGAAAAAATATAAAAATAGACAATGTTCTCATTGCTCTTGGCAAAGATATTCCTGAAGATTTCATTGCGGCAAACTCGTAGTTTTCTGCAAAATTACCAAAAATCATTATCGATGACAGAAGAACTGTAAGCGGTAACACCATAGGTATTAATCTTGGTGTAGCATACAACAAAAATTTCATGATAATCGAAAAGTCTAAGTCTTTTCCTGCTAATTCTGATATAAACAACCAAATTGTTTGTAGTATAAGAATAAACATGATTATAATAAAGAGCGGAAAAAATGTCTTTATAAAGGTAGTTAAAATGTATTTGTCTAATATCTTCAAAGTATACTTCTAATCTAAACGGTTAATATAATAATTATCATATTTCGATTCATTAAAAACGAATAATGTCTCGGATAGCGGCTGATTTGTTTTAAAACTATTTACAGTAATAGTTATGTTAGTACCATTATTTTGGGTCTGGATAATTTTATAAATATTTTTTGTCTGCTG
>CAVYIL010000031.1:0-53804 GCA_963768325.1 uncultured Flavobacteriaceae bacterium
CGATATTTTTTCTTAATTTCATTGCCTATGAATGAAGATTTTATCCAATACCTCTGGAAACACAAAAAATTTAGGCTTACTGATCTAAAAACTACTAATCAAGAAGAAATAGTACTTCTACACGTTGGATACCATAATACAGATAACTCTGGACCCGATTTTTTTAATTCACAAATGATCATAGATAATCAAAAATGGGCAGGAAATGTTGAAATTCATACTAAAGCTAGTGATTGGTATATTCATAACCACGAAAATAACGAGGCATATGATAATGTGATTTTACATGTAGTATGGGATGATGATATAGAGATATACCGAAAAGATAACTCGTTAATTCCAACATTACAAATTAAAAAGTATGTAGATGAAAATCTGTTGGCTAGGTACACTACTTTTTTTGAAAATGATTTAAAAAAATGGATTGAATGCGAAAATCAATTACCTGATGTATCTGAATTTGTTCTTGCCAATTGGCAAGAAAGACTTTACATAGAACGTTTAGAGCAAAAATCAGATTTAATAAAGAATTTACTAAAGAATTCTTCTAATGATTGGGAGGCAGTCTTGTATAAACTTTTGTCTAAAAATTTTGGATTAAAAATCAATAGTGATTCTTTTCTAAGTCTTGCTGAATCTGTGAATTTTTCTATTATTAGAAAATGTAATGATAATGTTACCGCACTAGAATCGTTGTTTTTTGGACAATCAGGAATGCTAAAAAATGATTTTGAGGAAGAATATCCGAAAATACTTAAAGAACAATATGCATTTTTGAAAAATAAATTTAAATTAGAAAATCAAGGGGTAGTACCATTCCTTTTTTTTAGACTAAGACCTTCTAATTTTCCTACTATTCGATTAGCCCAATTCGCTGGTCTATATGCTAAAAACAAGAAATTATTTACTGAAATAATAAAATGTAACACGCTAGAAGATTTTTATCGGATTTTTAAAATTGAAACTAGTCCGTATTGGGACAACCATTATACATTCCACAAAGAATCGTCTATTCGAAAAAAAAGTTTATCTAAGTCTTTTATAAATCTAATTTTAATTAATACTATAATACCTATAAAATTTCATTATGCTAAAACCTTAGGCAAAGATGTAAACGACGAGATATTGAGCTTACTCTCTCTATTACCACCCGAAAAGAATCAAATATTAGAGAAATTCTCAAATCTAAACGTTGTCATTAAGGATGCTTTGCAAGCACAAGCAATGATTCAGCTAAAAAATAATTATTGTAATCAAAAAGCATGTTTAAAATGTGCTGTGGGTAATTATTTATTGAATGGCACACGAATTATGAAAAAATATAATTAATTTGCGATATGTTTTACAATCTCAGACATTTTTTAGAACGAAATGGGTTTTATGTATCTAGTAGGTTAGCAGACAAGTTGGGTATGCGAGCTAAGAATATACGCCTGTTTTTTATATATTTAACCTTTGCTACTGTAGGACTAGGATTTGTGATTTATCTTAACTTAGCTTTTTTTCTTAAATTAAAAGATTTAGTATACGCTAAACGAACATCAGTATTTGACCTATAAATATGCATAAATGGTTTAGAATTAAAATATACAGAGCTTTTTTTCTGCTTTTGTCTATAGTGTTAGTTGGAGTTTTAGGATTTAGGTATATTTCTGGTTACTCATGGATTGATTCTTTATACATGACAATCATAACCTTGTCAACTGTAGGTTTTGGAGAAGTACAACCTCTAGGAGATGCTGCTAAATTATTTACTATATTTTTAATAGTTAATAGTGTTGTGATTTATGCATATTCTGTATCTGTAATAACAGAATATATACTGAGTAAAAATGACCCAAAGAGATCTCAATATCGAAAATTACAAAAAATGATAAATAAATTAGATAATCATATAATAATAGTAGGTTATGGGCGAAATGGTAAACAAGCAGCTGTTAAATTACAGGCTTATGATAAACCTTTTGTGATAATAGAAAATAACAAAAATATAATAGAAAAACACCAAGATGAGAACACGCTTTTTATAGAAGGAAATGCTACAGAGGATGACATTTTAATAAATGCTGGGATTAAAAAATCAAATTGTTTAATCTGTACCCTTCCGGAGGATGCGGATAATTTATTTATAGTACTTTCTGCTCGACAAATTAATAAAGATTTAAAAATTATTAGCCGAGCATCACAAGACGCTTCTTATAAAAAATTAAGACTAGCTGGAGCTGATAATGTAATAATGCCAGATAGAATAGGGGGCGATCATATGGCTTCATTGGTAGTTGTTCCTGACCTAATAGAATTTTTAGACAATCTATCTATAGTAGGTAAAAAATCGATTAATATAGAAGAGGTCGATTTTGAAAGTATGTTTCATGACCAAAAAGAAAGAACTATTCGTAATATCGATATGAGGTCCCGAACAGGCTGTTCTATAATAGGGTATAAATCTCCCGATGGAGAATATATTGTAAATCCAGAACCTGATACTATATTAAGACCTAATTCTAAAGTAGTGGTAATAGGACGACCAGAACAGATTGAGTTATTAAATAAAGAGTTCGGGATTTGAACTCATTTTAATATTAAATGACTTAAATATTGTAAACAATCGTTTTTTTTATGATCTTGCTTGCTTTTTAACAATCAAAATTTAAATAATTCACACAATCATGAAGAGAATTCTTCTTTCACTTTTTATCTTTACAGTACCATTTATAACATTTGCTCAAGAAACTGTAGAGAAAGGCTTAGATTATAAAATTAATGAAGTTTTCAAAAACTATACGGGTTGGTTTGTCAATGCTATATTTTATCAAATTCCGGTAACACAAAATATTGGAATTCCTTGGGTAGTAATTATGCTTTTAGGGTTTGCTATTTTCTTCACGTTTTATTTTAATTTTGTTAATATAGGAGGATTTCTTACCGCAATAAATGTAGTGCGAGGCAAATATGATGAGATAGATGATCATAGTGGGCAAGAAAAGGTGAATGTTAATATGATAAATGGAGATATTGTAAACACGATTAAAGACGAGAGTGAGGAAGGAGAGGTTTCTCATTTCCAAGCATTAACTGCTGCCTTGTCAGGAACCGTAGGATTGGGTAATATTGCAGGAGTAGCAATTGCTATTACTGTTGGTGGTCCTGGGGCTACATTTTGGATGATTATTGCAGGGTTATTAGGGATGACTTCTAAATTTGCAGAATGTACTCTTGGTGTAAAATATAGAGATATTGGTGAAGATGGTACGGTCTATGGTGGGCCAATGTATTATTTAACAAAAGGACTTTCTGAAAGAGGCGCGATAGTGTTAGGTAATGTATTAGCGGTGTTATTTGCTATATTTTGTATAGGTGGATCCTTTGGTGGAGGAAACATGTTTCAAAGCAATCAAGCTGCTCAGATATTTAATGATACGGCAGGTATAGAGGGAGAAAGTGCTGGTTTTTATTTTGGATTGGTAATGTCTGTTTTTGTTGGTATCGTAATTATTGGAGGGGTAAAAAGAATAGCTTCTGTTACAGAAAAAGTAGTCCCTTTTATGGTTGGTATTTACATGTTTGCTGCTTTGATTGTTATCGGAATGAATTATGATCAATTAGGTTCAGCTTTTGTTTCTATTTTTAATGGAGCTTTTAACCCAGAAGGAATAACAGGGGGTATAATAGGTGTATTGGTTCAAGGCTTTAAAAGAGCAGCTTTTTCTAATGAAGCAGGAGTTGGTAGTGCAGCAATTGCCCATAGTGCCGTTAAGACCAAATACGCTGCTAGTGAAGGTATTGTGGCTTTACTAGAACCGTTTATTGATACTGTAGTGGTGTGTACAATTACAGCTTTAGTGATTATTATTACTGGAAATTATATAAATGCAGAAGGTGTTTCTGGTGTGCAATTAACCTCTAATGCTTTTTCTAGTGCTATACCTTGGTTTCCATATGTATTGACTATAGCTGTTGTTTTGTTTGCCTTTTCTACAATGATCTCTTGGTCTTATTACGGACTACAATCGTGGTTATTTTTATTTGGTAAAACGAAAAGAAATACTATCACGTATAAAATAGTTTTTTGCATTTTCACGGTCGTAGGTGCTTCTATCAGTTTAGGAGCAGTAACAGATTTTTCTGATGCGATGATATTTGCTATGGCTGTTCCCAATTTAATAGGTGTTTCATTATTGTTACCTAAAATAAGAGAAGAACTGAAGAGATATAGAGAAGCGATAAGAATAATAGAATAAGAATTTACTTATTTTGCAAAAAAAATATACTATTAAATCCTATTTCGAGATGCATCAACGGTTTCGAAATGGGATTTTTCTTTTAATATTGATTCTTTTAGCATTGGTATTAATTAGTTATTACTACTCTGTATCTAATAATTCGCAAACTAGTTTTATAGAATTAGTTGAGTATCAAAAACAAATTGACTCGCTTAAAAAGATCGCTGAGGTAGAGAAAAAAGCGTATAAACAAAGACCCTTTAACCCAAATTTTATTACCGATTATAAAGGGTATATACTCGGCTTGTCACCCAAAGAGTTAGATAAGTTGTATCAGTATAGAAAGGATGACAAATGGATCAACTCCATATCGGATTTCAAAAAGGTTACAGGTGTTTCGGACTCACTTATGGTCACAATAGCTCCATTGTTTAAGTTCCCTGAATGGGTTATGAAATCTGAAAGGTCTAAAATCGTTAAAAAGAAAAACTACTCAATTAGGTCTTTTAATCAGAAAAAAGATTTAAATATGGTAACAGCAGAACTTCTTCAAAATGAATTTAATATACCTGAATTTATAGCTTTGAGAATTATAAAATATAGAAAACGTCTTGGAGGGTTTATAGATGACATTCAGCTAAAAGATGTCTCTGGTTTATATGAAAATCAACGAAATAAAATCTTAAATTTTTACACAGTGAAAACTGAAATAAAGGTGAAAAAAATAAATATTAACACAGCCACCGTTAAGGAACTGTTAGATGTGCCTTATTTTGATTTTGAAACTGCATTAGATATAGTGGATTTTGTAAAAGATAGTAATGGAATATCCAGTTTAGAGGAGCTTGGGAAAATTGAAGGGTTTTCTTTAGAAAAAATAGATAGAATAGCATTATATTTGGAGTTAAATTGAGTAATTGGGAAAAATAAACTATGAATTTTAACGATTTACAAATCTGAAAGCCTGATAAATACGAATTTATCTAGGTTTTTTTGGTTTTAAATTTTGTTTTTCATGGTGATGTGTTAACTACTAAAAATTAAAGTATCCTATGAATAGTATGTATTTTACAGAAGAACACGAACTTTTCAGGCAAAGTCTTAAAGAATTTTTAAAAAAAGAAGTGGTTCCGCATATAGAAAAATGGGAAAAAACGGGAACTATCGACCGTTTTATTTGGGAGAAATTTGGAGAAATGGGGTATTTTGGTATTGCTTACCCAGAAGAGTACGGTGGCTTAGGACTTGACTTATTCTATACTGTAATATTTTTAGAAGAATTACAAAGAATTAATTCTGGGGGTTTTGCTGCTGCTATGTGGGCACATGTATATTTAGCAATGACACATGTTAATAAAGAAGGTGATGCTAGAATCAAAAAGGAATATCTAAGCCCAAGTATTTCGGGTAAAAAAATAGGATGTCTCTGTATAACTGAGCCTTTTGGAGGATCAGATGTGGCTGGGATGAGAACAACTGCTGTAAGAGATGGTGATAAATATGTTATAAATGGTTCTAAAACATTTATAACTAACGGGGTGTATAGCGATTATCTAGTGGTTGCAGCTAAAACTAGTCCTGAATTAGGGAATAAAGGGATTAGTATTTTTATCATGGATCGTAAAATACCAGGTATTTCTGCTACAAAACTAGACAAATTGGGATGGAGAGCTTCCGATACAGGAGAGATCGCTTTTGATAATGTTGAGATTCCATTAAGTAATTTAATGGGTGAAGAAAACAAAGGCTTTTCGTATATAATGCAACATTTTGCTTTAGAACGTCTAATAATGGGAATTAATTCTCACGCAAGAGCAGAATATGCTTTAGAATACACAATAAATTATATGTCTGAGCGAGAAGCTTTCGGAAAAACAATTAATACGTTTCAAGCATTAAGACATTCGGTAGCACAAATGGCTAGTGAAATTGAAATGTGTAAAGAATTTAATTATTCAATTGCTAAAAGATTAGATCAAAAACAGTATGTAGTAAAAGAAGCTAGTATGTCTAAATTATTGTCTACAAAAATGGCAGATGAGGTAATATACCAATGTTTGCAATTATTGGGTGGATATGGTTATATGGAAGATTACCCTTTAGCTAGGTTATTTAGGGATAGTAGATTAGGTCCTATTGGAGGAGGTACTTCTGAGATATTAAAAGAGATTATAGCTAAGATTGTAATAGATAAAAAAGAATACAGACCTGCCACGTCGTAGGGTGGTGCAAAGTCTAGTTTTAGCTTGTTAATTGATTTTTTTTATTTACAAACACCTAACTATATAGTGCCTGAGGGAAAACACCGAACATCAATAATGAAAGAGAATCCGAGTATTTTTACTTATTGAATGTATTTTGAATTCTGTAAAAAATATGTAACTATTCAGCCATTTTTGTTAAATATTTCTAAGTATATGGCGTAAAAATATTTATTTTATTGATGATTTATAACCAAAACCCTGATTTTAGTGTCATTATTTTATTTTAAAGTTTACAAATTGCTAACTAAAATAAAAACATCGTTTTTAACACGTTGAAAATAAATAAATTAACTAGGTGAATAGTTACAAAAATATTTAAATAATGTAGGTTTTATGAACCTATAGGGGACATTATATCGATATTCTTCATTAATGTCCAAAATCTAAAAAAATAGATTCAACTATTAAAAACTATTTAATCTTTTTGCTGTCAAGGAGTGCTGAATTTTCCCACAAACACTATATAAGCGTTTTAAAAAATCAGGCACCCCTTTTTTTATTATTAAAATGATATAGAATAATTATTTTATTTTAAAATTCAAAGCAAAAGTTCCTTTAAACGTAAATACTTTATCTATTTTTTTGTCTTGATTTTTTAACTTTACATTTATTTCTCCTTCTATTCTTCTTTCTGACTTATTATAATATGTAATTTTAATAAAGCTACCTAATTGTGGTTCTTTAAAAGATAAACGAGTTCCTTCCTTAAGTAAGGTAGGTGAATAAACATAATTTTTATCTGTATCATCAAAACTATATCTGTTTCCTTTTACTAAATCTTCAGATGGAATATTAATAGAAAAAGTATCATGAGGACTTTTTCGAACTAAATGTATTACAATCCCCTTTTCCTTATTTATTGAATTAATTAAAGATGTATAATCACAATAAATTAAAGAAGGGTTATAATTAAATTCTTCATCATTTAATTTAAACGAAATTTTAATAGGAGGAGTAAGTCTCACTTCTGTTTTTAATTCTTCACTAGTATTACCTTCTTTATCCTTGGCTGTTAGCGTAAAAACATAATCTTTATATATTTGTAAATTTTTCACTTCATAACGCAACTTATCCTTACCTAAGGTTGCAATAACATCATCCCCTTGCTTAATTTCATATGAAACTACATCTACATTATCTCTTGCAGAAAACCAAGCTAGAGAAAGTGATGTTTCATCTATTACAGTAAGATTAAATGTCTTGCTCAAAAAACTTGGAGCTTCTGTATCCTTTTTTACTTTATCAGGATCTTTTATATCAATCTTGGTATCATTAACATTAGCACTACCGTCATCATTAGAACAACTCACTAAAATTAAACCTATTAATGACGTTGTAAAAAAATATTTAAAATTAATTTTCATAGTTTAAATTTATTTGTATCCTTAAATCCGCAAGACTAATTATAAAAAACTAAGTCAAAAGCAGTAAGAGAAAGACTTCCCTTACTGTTTTGACATTATAAAAATATCACGTATTTTTAAGATCTCTAATAAATTAAACAACCGTGAATATTTTTATGAAAGTAATAAAAAGTAACAAAACAATCACCCCTTTTGCAGGAATATCTTTTGTAAACGAGTCTTTCAAAGCATCAGGTATTGCAGACCTTATTGACTCAACCTTGGGTAACCGTGTAAAAACCATTGGTTATCAGTATAGTGATATCTTCAAAAGTTTAACCAGTGTGTTTATGAGTGGAGGCGATGTCATAGAGGATTTGAACACAAGTTTTGGAAAACACCTAAAAGACATTCCTCACAACAATGTTCCTAGTCCTACAACAGTAATCCGTGGTGTAAAAGAACTCACTGTGGCAAACACGACATTTACCTCAAAGAATGGTGTTACTTATAATTTCAACATTAATACTGAAATGAATCGATTAAACCTGAAGAGTTTGCTTTTGACCCAACAGCTAGAAGCAGAGGAATTATACGATTTTGACTACGATAACCAAATCATTAAAAACTCCAATTACGATGCAAAAAAAACCTATAAAAAGTGTAAAGGCTATCTTCCAGGTATAGCAACCATAGGAGATAAGATTGTTTATGTCGAAAATCGTGATGGTAATGCCAATGTAAAATTTGAACAAGACCAAACTTTGAAACGAGCATACCAATTACTGGAATCAGAGAAAATAAAGATACATCGTTCTCGCATGGATGCTGGCTCCTATTCCAAAGAAATAATTGATGTTGTGGATAAAAACAGCCAGTTGTTTTACATTAGAGCAAATAAAAGCAGCACCGTATTTGAACAGATTAAGGAGGTTGAAAATTGGCAAGAAATAGAGTTAAACTATAAAATATACGGAGTAGCCTCAATACCATTCAAGCAATTTCATCAAGAGCGTAAATATCGATTAGTAATAATGAGAGAGAAAGGGAACTCAACACAAATGGATTTGTTTACAAAAGACAACATGAAATACCGCACCATCCTAACAAATGATTGGGATTCCAGTGAGCAAGAGATAATTGAATATTACAATCAACGAGGCAAAATCGAGAAAGTCTTTGATGTAATGAATAATGATTTTGGCTGGAAACGCTTACCTTTTTCCTTTTTAGATCAGAACGGTACTTTTATGATAATTACAGCAATGATTAAAAATTTCTACACGTATTTCATAAATATTGTATCAGAGAAATTTGAGGATCTAGAGCCTACCTCTCGATTAAAACGTTTTGTTTTTAAATTTATAACCGTTGCTGGGCAGTGGATTTATGAAGCAAGACAATACAAGCTAAGATTATTCTCTGATAAGCCCTATTTTGATTTAAAAATTTAAATAAAAAATGTAATCAACTGATTTTAAAGGGATAAGTGTATTTAATTCGTAAAGTTAAATAACTGATAATCAAGGTTTTATCACAAGACCGTTTTGACGTTATATAACTATGTGGTTTAACAGACGTGGCATGTTAAATAGAAGTCCAGTTTTGATAAATCAAACCCTTAATTATGCCAATTTCTAGGATTAAACACGTCAAAAATTTAAAATCAAAAGAATAATAACCATAAAAAAAATCCAATTATTACTCGTTTAATATTGTTGCGGATTTAAGGTGAATTAAAAAACATTACATACATATGTCGCTAAAATTTACACATACCCTTACTATGGATTGCATTTTATTTACAATATTCAATTGAGTAGGAATAGTATCTTAAAAAAAATAACCTCTATTGTGTAAATAGCCTTTCTTATTCATAGGCAAACATATTTAATGGTAGTATCATAAATTAATTCCTATAAAAAAGACAAAAAAACAATTAAACACAGTGTTCATCGACCAACTACATATAATATTTTTCTAACCACACGTAAATTAATGATTCTATAAAATTTTGTATACTAGTCAAATAGGGGTTTAAAACAAAATATAAATACTAAAAATGAGCAAATTAGTTTCACTTTTAAATCAAGACCTTTCTAGTTCAGTAGTGTTGTTCATTTATATTTAATTTTGAAACGGATACTAAACCACTATGGACTAAAGTCCATAGGTTTTTAAATCTGACTAAAGTCAGCAGTACGGAATCATTCCAAGATAAAAGAATCTGTATCATTACTAGATTTGCGATGATGCTCTAGATAATCATTTACCATTTTATCTGTAATATTTCCTGTACTCCAACAACCAAACCCTATAGCCCAAAAATGACGACCCAATAGCGCTTTTTCAGATTAGGAAATTCCTGCTGAAGCTTTCTTGAACTGCGACCTTTCAATTTCTTAACTAGACTACTTACATCCTGAGACGGACGGTACTCAATATGCATGTGAACTTGATCTTTACTAACTACGCCTTTCAAAATACTAACTCCTTCTGCTTCACAAACCTGAACTAGAATTGACCTACATCGTTTTTGAATATCTCCTTCTAAAACAGGATAACGATACTTGGTACTCCAAACTAGATGAACCGTTAAACGTGATACTGTATGGCCATTTACCCGTTGTTCTGTCATAAGACAAATGTAAATGTTTTTAGATGCTAAAGCGAGATGCACTAAAGTGCATATTTTTAACTAATTATGAGACCAATAAAACTCGCAAAAAACAAATCAGAAATATTAACACCTAAATACAATTGCCAAACTCTTAAAATTATAACAATCTAAAATATATAGATGAAATATTTTTCATACATTCCGCCTAAATATGGTTTTCAGAAAAATAGCATTCATATCGTCTGATAAAGTTATAATAACTACTATATAATTTATATATTTTAATTATTTCAGACGGATACGTACTTTTGCTTTTTTTTATCACTAAAATCCATAAACAAATTAAATATGGTGTCTAAACTGTTTCCTGAACGTTTTTCTTTATTAAAAGCATTCGTTTTTCTTTTTTTTATAGTATCCTTTATGGTAAGGATAAGTTTTTTAATATGGAACTTTACCGAAGTTGATACTGATTTTTTTGATCTTATTAAAACATTTCTGATAGGGTTATTTTTTGACATAGGAACTATCTCATTCTTTACCATTCCGTATCTAATTTATTTATGGATTATACCCAAAAAAATAGTAGGCTCTGTTTTGGACAAAACAATTACCTATTTCGGTTTTTTTCTAGGAGTTTTAATTTTGTATTTTTCTTTTTTTGGAGAATTTACATTTTGGGATGAATTTCATAGAAGGTATAATTTTATTGCAGTAGATTACCTAATATATACATATGAAGTAGTTCGCAATATTAACGAATCGTACCCCATACCAATCCTTGTATCTTGTCTCCTGTTAATCGTATTAATTAGCATTTTTGCTGTATCTAAACTAGGTGTGTTTAGAACAAGTTTTTCTAATTCTGCGACGATTAAACAAAAAACGATAGCTACGCTACCATGGTTAGCAATAGTAATCATATTTAGCGCATTTATAACCAATAAACAAGCGGATTGGTCGCCAAATAGATATAATAATGAGCTATCAAAGGCAGGCATATATTCCTTTTTTGCTGCTTTTAGAAACAATGAATTATCTTATACAGAATTTTATAAAACTGTCGACAATAAAAAGGCTTTTACGACCGTAAAAAACAGTTATAAAAACACTGGGGATGTTTTTATAAATCCTAATAAGGAAGAAATATTTAGATCCGTACAAAATACAGATTCTATAAAACAATCTATAAAACCGAATGTGATTTTTATTTGTATAGAAAGTCTAAGTGGTAAATATCTAAGATCCTTTGGAGGAAATGAAAACATAACTCCACACTTAGATTCATTGGCAGAAAAAAGTGTGTTTTTTAATAATTTATTTGCCACTGGCACAAGAACCGTAAGAGGTATGGAAGCAATAACGCTATCTATTCCACCAACGCCAGGAAGAAGCATTGTGAAACGAAAAAATAACCAAGGGTTATTTACCATTGGTAAAATATTCGAAAAACAAGGATACGATCGTAATTTCTTTTATGGTGGAGATGGTTATTTTGATAATATGAATACCTATTTTGGTGGTAATGGTTTTAATATAATCGACAGAGGAAGAGGTTTTTTATTAGATACGGGTATAAAAACTAAGAGAACTAATATTGATGACAATGAAGTAAGATTCGAAAATGCTTGGGGAATATGTGATGAAGATATATACGAAAAAGTATTAAAGGAAGCAGATGCTTCTCATGAAAAAGGAAAACTTTTTTTTGATTTTGTAATGACTACATCAAATCATCGTCCTTATACATATCCAGAAGGAAAAATTGATATTCCATCTGGTAGCGGACGAGAAGGTGCTATAAAATATACCGATTTTGCAATAGGAGAATTTTTAAAAAAAGCAAAAACAAAACCTTGGTTTAAAAACACTGTATTTGTTATAATGAGTGATCATTGTGCTAGTAGTGCTGGTAGATGGGAGCTAGATGTAAGAAACTATCATATACCTGCATTGATTTATAATTTACCAAACACAGAACCATTAAAAGTAGACAAATTATGTTCTCAAATAGACATGTTCCCTACTCTTTTTGGGTTATTAAACTGGGATTATAACACTAATCTATTTGGCATGAATGTTTTTAAAATGAAAAGTAATGACGAAAGGGCTTTTATTGGTAATTACAGAAAATTAGGATTCTTAAAAAACAATAAAGTAATGATTATAGGAGATCAGAAAATAGCTAATTTTTATGATTGGAATCCAACGACTAATAATCTAGATGCATTACCAATAAATAATGATTTTTTAGAACAAACGATTTCCTTCTATCAAGTAGCAGATTATTTATACAGCAATAATGGATTAAGAATAAAAGATTAAATCTTTATGAAAAACATTCATTTTATTATAAATCCAATAGCTGGGTCTGGTAAGCATAATATAACCGTAGATTTTTTGAAACAGAAATTTACAGAAGATGAATACCTTATAAAGGTAAAATATTCTAAACAAAAAAAACACGCCATAGAGCTTACCATGGAATCTATTAAAGAAAATGCTCATATAGTTGTTGCTTGTGGTGGAGATGGCACCATAAATGAAGTAGCATCTTGTCTAATAAAAACCCCTGTTATATTAGGCATTATTCCGGTAGGATCTGGTAACGGTTTAGCATCTAATCTTAATATACCGAAAAATATAGATCAAGCCATTTCTTTAATAAAAAACAATAGTGTTTCAAAAATTGATGTCGGTAGCCTAAATGATCGATATTTTTTCAGCAACACAGGAGTTGGTTTTGATGCAGATGTAATCAAAAACTACGAAGCCTTAAAAGGCAGAACACTATTTAATTATGTCAGAGCTTGCCTAAAATCATTTTTAAACCTCAACAAAAATTCGATCGACGAAATATGTATTGATGATGGACAAACTATAAAAAACCCATTTATGATTTTTATATCCAATTCTAATGAACTTGGATATAATATCAGCCTTACTCCCAAGGCTAGTTTACAAGATGGATTATTAGATGTAATGGTTGTAGCAAGAATTAGCAAATTAAAGATTCTGTTATTTGGACTATTAGTATTGTTTAAAAAACACCATTTACTAAGCGATGTAAATAGTTTTCAGACAAAAAATATAAAACTTTATAAAAAACATGATCAAGGCACAGGATACCAATTAGACGGGGAGTTTTATAGTGGAGATGAAGGAGTTATTTCGATTTCGATTTGCGAAAAATCTATAAACGTAATTTCATAAATCTTTAATTTACTTAAATTTTATTAAATAAAACTTAATTATAGAAATTTATTCTAATTATTATTTGAAATTTGGAAATCTAATGTTTTCTGTAAGAGAAGAACCTGACTATTACTAAGATGTAAAGTTCTACAATCAGTGTGTAAAAACATTTAGGTTAACAATAAAATGCAAATTATATTATATGAAAAATATTATTTTGGGATTTTGCTTTTTTCAGTCTATATTCTTCTATGGACAAAGTGATCTTAAAACAAAAAAAACAATTCAAGATATTGGTGATGTGGCCCAATTTGCTCCCATTGCCGCATCATTAGTGATGACAATTATTAAAAAAGATAAAAAAGGAGTGTGGCAATTAACCAAAGCTACCGCATTAGATATGGCAGTAACATACGCTGTAAAATATGCAATCGACAAGCCCAGACCCGAAGGTACTGATGGACATGCGTTCCCCTCAGGACATACATCGATTGCTTTTGTTGGAGCTGCTTTTTTGCAAAAACGATATGGCTGGGCATACGGCATACCTGCATATGTAGTATCTGGTTTTGTAGGGTATTCTAGGATAAAAGGTTTTTATCATAGACATGATGAATGGGATGTGTTAGGAGGTATTATTGTCGGTGTTTCTAGTGCTTATTTATTTACCACTCCTTATCAAAAAGAACATTTCGAATTATCTTTTAATAAAGAAAAAGAAACTTATTTGTTAGGATTACAGTATAAATTTTAGCAACACATAAATTAAAATATGAAAAGATTATCGTTGCTTCCTTCTTATTTAATAACCCTTGCATTTCCTTTTTATTTTTATGGGCAACATAGTATCACTATCAAATCTAAGCTAGACACAGAAACAAAAATCTTTTACACATCTCAAGAAATAGTTTTTAAAAATGAATCTAATGATACATTACAATACCTATTGTTTCATGATTGGAACAATAGTTTTGAAAGTAAAACTACACCTTTAGCTATCCGATTTAATGAAGATTATAAAAGAAGTTTTCATTTTGCAAATGAAGAAGAACGTGGATGTACAACAATAGATTATATCACAAATGATTTTGATGAAAAATTAGAATGGGATCGGTATAATAATATTGCAGATATTTTAAAAATATCCTTAAAAAAACCCTTGCTACCCAAAGAAAGCTATACCATAAAGTTTAAATATAAAACTAAAATACCGAGTGATAAATTCACTAATTATGGTTATACAGACTCTAATGATTTTAATCTTAAGCAGTGGTATATTATTCCTGCTGTGTATAGAAATAAGTGGGAAGTCTATAGCAATAAAAATTTAGATGACTTTTTTGCGCCGTTTTCTGATTACAATATAGAATTATTTATCCCGAACACCTTTTCCGTTATATCCAACCTAAAAAAAATAGAATCAGTAGATATTACTAATAAAACTGTAAAACTAGAAGGAAAAAATCAAAAGGAAGTAAAGTTATATATCCAGAAAAACACAAGATTTAAGCTTTTTGACACCAATGATCTACAAATAATAACCGATGTTAGCGTTGGTAATCTTGATGTTAATGATCAAAGTAAGAGTTTAACCAGAATCACATCTTTTTTAAAAGATAATATCGGAAAATATCCATTTGATAAACTTGTTGTTTCTAACCTAGAAAACAAAAAAAATCCCATTTATGGGCTAAATCAATTACCTAGTTTCTTAAGACCCTTTTCTGATAATTTTCAATATGAAATAGAAATGTTAAAAAACATAACTATTTGTTATTTAAAAAATACTTTATCCCTAAATCCACGAAAAGAAAAATGGGTTACAGACGCCATATTAGTCTATACCATGATAAACTATATAGATGAATATTATCCAGACACGAAACTGGTTGGGAATTTATCCAAAATCATAGTATTACGATGGTTTTATGCAACTGATATTGACTTTAATAAACAATATTATTTAGGGTACAAAAATATGGCTCGTAGGTTTATAGATCAACCTCTGAATATGGAAAAAGATTCCTTATTAAAATTTAATTACAGTATCGCGAATACATATAAGTCGGGTATTGGGTTTAAGTATTTAGAGGATTATTTAGAGGACAATTCTGTAAAAAAAACAATCACCGATTTTTATGATTTATATAAACTAAAACATAGCTCTAGTAGCGATTTCGAGAAAACATTAAAAAACAACTCCCGAAAGAAAGTCGATTGGTTTTTTGACGATTATATTAAAAAAAATGTAAAAATCGATTTTACTATAAAAAAAGCAACCGCAACAAAAGACTCTGTATCGATAGTATTAAAAAATAAAAGAAATAATTCTATGCCCGTATCTTTTTCTGTTTTAAAAGACAAAAAAGTAGTTTTAAAACAATGGACAGAAGGATTCAAAGGAGAAAAAACAATTACTATTCCCAATAATGATTATGATAAAATAGCCATTGATTATGACGGTAATATCCCTGAAGTTAATAGAGGAAATAATTATAAAAATCTAAAAGGAGTATTTAACAAACCATTACAATTTAGACTCTTAAAAGATGTAGAAGACCCTCGATATAGTCAAGTATTTTTAATGCCCATAATAGAATATCGCAATATTTATGATGGATTAACATTTGGAGCTCAATTTTATAATAAAACGATTATAAAAAAGCCTTTGACTTATAAATTAACCCCAACATACGCTTTTAATTCTAAAAGCATAATTGGTTCTATCTCAATACATACAAATCGACAAATAAAAGGATATGACAATCTATTTTATTCTATCAATATGCAAGGAAAACGATCTGGATATGCGCCTAATTTATTTTTTAATAGTGTTTCTCCCTCCTTTAATTTATTGATTAGAAATAAAGATTTAAGAAATAACCAATTTAATAGTATTACCCTCAGAAACGTTACTATTAATAGAGATAAATCCCCTAATACACCTCTAGAGACACCTAATTATAGTGTTCTTAATTTAAAACACACATATTCTAATGCTAATTTTGATCATACATTTAGGTTTACAACAAGCTATGAATTAGCAAAAAAATTCAGTAAACTATCGACAACCATAACATTTAAGAAATTATTTTTAAATAACAGGCAGCTAAATTTAAGGCTGTATACAGGTACTTTTCTAAGCAATAACACCCAAAAAGACAATGGTTATTTTGATTTTGCACTAGATAGGCCGTCTGATTACCTATTTGATTATGATTACCTTGGTAGATCTGAAAGTAAAGGGATATTTTCTCAACAGTATATTACAGCAGAAGGCGGTTTTAAATCCATATTACATACTAGATATGCTAATCAATGGATATCTACCCTAAATGCAGAAGTCAGTGTTTGGAATTGGATATTTTTATATGGTGACTCTGGATTTCTTAAAAACAAAGGGAATAATCCAAAATTCATGTATGACTCAGGGATAAAATTAAGTTTAGTAGCAGATTATTTAGAACTGTTTTTTCCTATATCTTCTACAAATGGTTTTGAAATGGATCAACCTAAATACGCTAACAAAATTCGTTTTAAGGTTACGCTAAGTATTAAAACTTTGCTAACATTATTTACTAGAAGATGGTATTAATATCTCTACAAATAACAAAAACATTAATATTTATTCAATACAAGATATTGCAAATTTGTTATAATATCTTTTCCTATTTTTACAAATTATTTTACAGATTAAAGAGCATGAATTTATTTCGAGTTATTGTAGTTGTCAATTTTTTTATTTTACCTTTTTCACATACCTATTCACAAGACAAAACAGAGGATACACAATCGTATTCAATTTCAGAAAACTTAACCTATAGTTATCATAAACCTACGTTTTTTGATATGATTAAATACATACCTAAAGACTTAGTAGAGTTCGGAAAATTTACTATTGCAAAGAAGAATTTACTCTGGACAGGATTGGCTATAGGAGCAACTGGAGGATTGATCCCACTAGATCAAAAAATTACGGATAACTCCATTGAATTGGGAAAAAATATTAATTGGGATAAAGATCACTCTTACAGCAAAATAGGTGGTTTATTACGCGTAATTCCTAATGACATTAATTCTGCGGTTTACTATATTGGTAATGGAGGAACGACTCTTCTTTTATCTGCAGGGTTTTATACTTTTGGTAAAATAAAAAACGATTACAGATCACTATCCACTGCTAACCAACTGGTTGAAGTTTTACTATCTGTTGGAGTTATTACACAAACTATTAAAAGAGTAACAGGGAGACAAAGCCCTAGTGAAGCTATGGATTCTGGAAACCCCGGTGGTCATTGGACTCCTTTTCCTAGTTTTAACGCATATCAAGCCCACACTCCTAACTATGATGCAATGCCATCAGGACATTTGGCTACTTTTATGGCAACAATAACTGTAATTGCTACTAATTATCCAGAAGTAAAATGGATAAAACCAATTGGATATTCATTGGCAGGAATAATGGCTTTTGAGATGGTAAGTAGTAAAGTACACTGGGCTTCTGATTATCCTTTGGCTATTTTAATAGGATATGTAATCGGAAAAAATGCGGCAAACAGACGTATTACTAAAGAACATAAAGTTGACAAAACTGGAGCAATAATACAACCTAGATTCAAAACAGATTTTAATTTTGGATATACTTCTCAATATAAATCTATTGGGGTAACAATACAATTTTAAAACTCTGTTTTAGTGTTTTAAACAATTTTTATTATGAGTTTACTACAATAAAATATTCTTGTTAGATCAATTGGCACACACTTCTCATTCTATTGAACTTAGAGGAAATAGTCTAATAAAAAACTATGATTTTGTCAGTAACTTATCTTTCCAAAGAAAAATAAAACAGGTATCAACATCATCAGAACACCCTTAAAAACCGTGCAAACAAAGTATTTACCATAAAAAGTTTGATGTTTATAAGCATACGAGATACCAGATAATGTTCTTATATTTGACATAAGTAATTATTTCACTGACTGACTATCAATTATGAAAAAGTTCAATAGATTGTTTTCAATCTTTGGACTTTTTTGTTTTTTATAAGATAATACCCTTTAATCACTTATAAAAAGGTAACCCCCACTCCTTTTTAAACATATAATACAACCATAAAAACCCTCCTACAATTCAATATATTTTTATCATATCCAAACATTTATAGTATTGCTAAAATAAAAAGTCTAATTTTGCACAAATTTTTAGAATATAATTTAATGAGCAATATAGTTGCAATAGTAGGAAGACCTAATGTAGGAAAGTCCACCTTTTTTAATCGATTGATTCAAAGAAGGGAAGCTATCGTAGATGCTGTAAGCGGTGTTACCCGAGATCGCCATTATGGTAAAAGTGATTGGAATGGTAAAGAATTCTCTCTTATTGATACTGGAGGATATGTAGTAGGTAGTGATGATATTTTTGAAGCAGAAATAGACAAGCAAGTAGAATTAGCAATTGATGAGGCTGATGCTATTATTTTTATTGTTGATGTAGAGTCAGGTGTTACTGGCATGGATGAAGATGTAGCTAATTTACTTCGAAAAGTTAATAAACCTGTTTTTTTGGCTGTCAATAAAGTAGATAACGCCATGAGAGAAGCCGATGCTGTAGAGTTTTATTCTTTAGGATTAGGAGAATATTATACTATAGCCAGTATTAATGGTAGTGGAACAGGTGAGTTACTCGATGCTCTTGTAGATGCACTACCAGAGATAGAGGAGGTAGAAGAAACGGAACTACCACGTTTTGCAGTTGTAGGAAGACCTAATGCAGGTAAATCATCTTTTATCAATTCTTTAATAGGCGAAGACAGATATATTGTTACTGACATTGCAGGAACCACAAGAGATTCTATAGACACCAAATACAATCGATTTGGTTTTGAATTTAATCTTGTTGACACTGCAGGTATCAGAAGAAAGTCTAAGGTAAAAGAGGATCTAGAATTTTATTCTGTAATGAGATCTGTTCGTGCTATTGAGCATTGCGATGTCTGTTTGGTTGTTGTTGATGCCACTAGAGGATTTGATGGACAGGTACAAAATATTTTTTGGCTTGCAGAGCGCAATCGTAAAGGAGTTGTTATTTTGGTAAACAAATGGGATCTTATCCAAAATAAGGAAAGTAATACGATGAAAGAGTTCGAAAAACATATTCGAAAAGAAATAGAGCCTTTTACGGATGTGCCTATTGTTTTTATTTCTGTATTGACAAAACAACGAATATTTAAAGCTATGGAAACAGCTGTGGAAGTCTATAAAAACCGTTCTAAAAAAATAAAAACAAGTGTTATGAATGACACTATGTTACCAATAATAGAACGAAATCCTCCTCCTGCTTATAAGGGTAAATATGTAAAGATTAAATACTGTATGCAATTGCCTACACCGCAACCTCAGTTTGCTTTTTTCTGTAATTTACCTCAATATGTTAGAGAGCCTTATAGACGATTCTTAGAAAACCAACTACGCAAAGAGTTTGATTTTCATGGTGTACCAGTTGCTGTTTATTTCAGGAAAAAATAATATTTTTAGTAATAAAACTAAAAATCCCCCTAACAGATAGTTAGGGGGATTTTTAGTATTTTCCTATAATTATAAGATATCACAAAATTTAGACTCTATAATTAATTAATAATAAGCTTTTTAGTCATCACCTTATCATCTGCTGATAACTTGTACATATATATTCCACTTTTAAGGCTCTTATTATTTCCATCTTTATCCCAATAGATTTTATGAAGTTTGTTCCCTTCCACCTTTTTAGAGATAAGAGTTGCTACTTTTTGCCCTAATATGTTATATAAACTAATGTCAACATGAGTACTCTTAGGAACACTAAACTTAATTTCGGCAGTGTGTGTCATAGGATTAGGAATGTTTTGTTTTAAGCTATATCCCAACACATTACCGTCTGATTTAGATGTTTTATTTAAACTATAATTTAATGCATATGGTTTATCTATATTTCCTAGTTTAATACTTCTATCAAACTTTTCCATATTATCTAGAGTTAAAACGCTGTTTCCATCAAAAATCTTAAAACTAATATCCTCAGAAGAAAAACCACCAATACCTAGATAATAACGATATTCTCCATCAATTAACTCTGATTTAGCGACGCCTCTAACTTCATTATTTATAAAAGCAGCTATAATATAAGGTCTGTCTACCTCTATTTCATCTGATTTCAAAACTGCATTTACGTGCATAAATACTGGATATTGACTAGTGTTAACTTTCCATCCAATAGCTTTCGCTTTTCTTTCGTAATCAAATTGTGCATACACCTCTTCCGATGTTAGAATATTATTTTGAGTAGCAGAAATATCTGTAACATCTAATTTGATCATTCTTTTACTACTTTTAGCAGTAGTTGATGAAACCATCGTATTTCTATCTTTTGCTATTCCTGTGTAATTTAACACTCCATCGTTTGTACTTGTATATAAATAGCCTAAACCAGGTGTTAAATGTGTTAAGCTCCCTCTCCATCCTTTTTCAGAACTGTATTCGGCAGATAAATCTCTATGCTCAATGATATCACCATCACTTATCGTTGTAGATCTTAAAGACCTTAAAGCATACCCCATTCGCTGTAATTCACTAGGATAATAAGGAATTGCATTCCCTTTTTCTCCTCCATAAATGGTTATATCAGTGTTTAAATCTACAGGAACCCCTATTACTTCTATTATTCTAGATGCTGATGTGTTTATCAAATAGGATTTAGTAACATCTAAAAACCGTATATTCCCATAAGGCACACAAACTCTTTTGGTATTTACAGTTGCTATTATATCATAACTTATAGCATCAAGGATTTGATCTCCACTTACCAATTCTTTAATAGATGAAAGGTTTAAATTATTGGTGTTCTTATTGTCTCTAACATTAAAGCTTACCAATTGGTACCCCTTCACTAAAGATATTCTTCTTACTAATTTATCCCCTACCGTAAACGTTACAGGATTACTAGACGTTCCTTTTATTTTTCTAATTTCAAAGACATAATTCTCTACAATACCCTGATATTCTGTACATTCAGACGCATCCCAAACTTTAAAAGTTAGCGCCCCAGAATCTGACGGAGATCCTGATACGGATACATTTACAATTCCATCTCTATTAACCTTAGCAGACCCTCTATATTCATCGTTAAAGTATACTGCTACAATATCTTCGGTATCTACAGATTCTACTTCTCCTATCTTTAATTTCCCTACAAATCTCATGTTTCCAATATAATTGGAAGCATTAAATCCTTCTGAAAAATTTGGCGCACTACAAAACACATGGACTTGCAATTTAAATACTTCGGTACCAGTAGGCACACCTGTTGATGCATTATATGTTTCAATATATATATTTGCTGTATATATCCCAGGATTTAGATATGGTGCTACAACAAATTCTAAATTTCGCTCTATATGTCCCGCAGATATATTTTGCTCACTATTTTCTTCAATCTTAGTGAATGTTTCGCTTCCTGTTCTTTTTTCAACAGTTAACCAATTTGGCAATCTTACAAATTTATAATTTACAGCTATTCCACCATTTTTATTATCCAAAAACATTTCTGTAATTCTAGTAGACTTGCCTTGTGCTTGCGAAATTTCAATATTATTATGGTTCCATTGAATTGTGTTTCTATTTACAGTAAAACTCCATGAGCTACCTTTTATCTTATTACCATTAGGATCTTCTAATTTTTCATTATGAATTATGGCAGTTAACTGAGCTCCTTCAATTTCTACGTCTGTAAATACTGGATTAATTTGTACTTCTGTATTACCCTTGGAGGTTACTGTAATGAAATCTATATCTTTAGCTATTCTAGTTATATCTAAAGGAGCTGCATTATCTTCTCCGCGAACAAAAGATAAACCAACTGCTGTTGTACCTACCGCATGTCCTGTAAAATCCCTAATAGCTTCTTTATTTACGCCATTTTCACCCTCTAATGCATTTTCGTCAAACACAAAATAAGCCTCTAGGTTTGTTTCATTCCCTACTAACTGCTCTTTCATATTGGATACTATTTGGGTAGGATTTCTATCAATAGACCAAATACGAACCTCATCTAACTTACCTATATAAGAATTACCATTTATATTTTTTGCTATATAAATTGGATCTGTATTGGATTCTAAATTCTGGATCGTTCCAGAACCTACAGACACACCATTATAATAAATAGTAAGTGTACTTACACCATCATATATTGCTGAAACATGAGTCCACGTAAATGGCTGTAATACTTTTGATGCTATAATCTTATCATTTATTTTTATGGCTCCATTAGACGTTAAAGCTATCGTATAATTATCTCCCTTTTGTAAGATCGGAACAGAATCCGCTGTTGGTAACGAGGATGGATTTACCCACATTTCAATTGTAAAAGCTCCTGTTAAATCAAAATCAGTTTGATGTGGTACACGAACTTCATCTGCGATTTCTTCAAAGTTAGCAGAAATAAGATCCGCTGGTACTCCTCCTAAAATTCCTCTTAAAGAAATAGCACTCCTAACAACTGTTAAAGGGTTGATATCACGATTAAATGCTACCGAAATTTGACCATCCGTTAATATTCCACCATTTTTAGGATTGGTACTTACTACTACAGGAGCCTCTCTTGCAATAGTTCCTTTTACATATTCTGTAGGTGTTTGCCTATTTTGGGGTAAATTAGCTCCACCATCATCACATAAAGGAGTTACTCTAAATAGATATGTACCATCTACTAATCCAGAAACATCAGCTTTATAATTTATAAATTCTGAATCTTTATCCATTAAACCTGTTAACTCTTCTAATGTTAACTTTTTTAATTGTGTGGGCTCGTTGTTTCCTGGTATTGCATACTCGATTAATACCGAAAATTTATCATTAACATCGCCACTAACTAACTCAGGAATTTTAAATCTAAAATCTAGTTTATTATTATCGGTACTATTTACTACCCAATTTTCTTGTGGTAATTTAGATTCTATTTCTTTGACACAAGCTCCTGTAAAATGAGCAGTTAAAAAAATTTCTTGAAATGGTTTAACTCCAACCTCTTCATACTCATCAACGCGATATTTTCTATATCCATCATTGTTATTCTCACAAGAGGTATAAAATTGTATTTTTAAATCTTTGTATGATATATTTTCCGGAGCCCCTTTCCCTTTGGATATACGCAACTCGTGTTCGATTTCTTGTTTCACTCCAGTAGGCGATTTCTCATCTAAATCAAATAGGATAGCTGATTCTGACTTAGAAATTTGCATACTAGCTAACTCAACTATAGCTCCTGATCCTTCATTGTTAGATGCTATATCGGTTTTTATATAATATGTTTTTCTTGTTTTGTCGTTAGCTTTTTGCGTGTTTCGAAGTTTAATTTTATATGTAATCGATTCGCCAGTTCCATAACCAACCGTTTTATCTGTAACTATCTCTACACCTTCTCTGGGCTGTGTGCCAGACTCAAACGGGCAATTACTCTGTCCTGCTACTGTATAAAACATAGCGGTATCATACTTTGGGTCTCTAGCTATTTTTACAGAAAAATGATCTCCAACATCATTATCTGACAATGTAAAACTGTCTGTTCTTGAAATACCATTTTCAGACTTAAAACTTCCTGATGTTTCTGCTAAGGTACTTACCCTAGATTCTAATATAACGTTAACACCAAGTATGGTATGCTTCGTATCCAAAAGGGTAGTAAACCCTCCAACTCCACCTACTGAATGTTCTCCACTATCATCTACTGTTCTAGTTAATGAATACTTAGTGCTAACATCTCCTCCACTAAAACTAATTTGTTGATCTATTTCAGAAACAGATACCCCTAAAGAATTTCCGTTTTCATATTTTTTTAAATCGCTTGTAGTAGAAGCAAAAGAGGGTGCTTTATTTATATAATTAAGTTGCTCTTCTCTTGTTTTCCTCTTTACTATTTGTTTCCATTTATTAATTTGGATATTGTAATTAGCTATTTCGGAATTTGTTTTTGTTATTTCCTTATTTATGTTGAATCCATTTATTGTTGATTGATAATCTAATGAACTCCTAGCTGCTTTTTCTTCGGCTGTAGTTTCATGAACCTCATCATATTCTTTGATTAACAATTCTTGTAAATTTCTTATTACTCTATCTTCAATATCTTGCCTAGTGTACACAAAAGGTGTTTGATCATCTGCAGTTACTACGGTTGACTTTTCTTCAACTATTGGAGTACAGCTGTTTATTTTTAACTCTCTACCTCCTCCAAAAGTAAGAACTTGGGAAGTTCCTATAAAGACATCTGCATCAGCTCCTACAATAGTTTCATTTTCATAGGAAGGAGTTGATATAGAGCTAGATAAAGATACGCTATTTTGATCTACACCTATATGTTTATAATTAAAATTTGCGTCTACTTTTCCTTTAATAGAAGACACTGTTTTACCTACCATAGTTGAGATACCTTGGGCAGTTCCTACTCCTAGTGGAGCTGTCATTGCTAATATCACTGAAGTAACATTTGCATCAATTCCTGTACCAGTCGTGAAATTAGTTTTAACATCCACTCCCTTACTCCATGTCGAACTATAGGTATATGTAGACCCACTTTCTAATGTTGCCGAACTGTTATCCCCAGGTGGATCGTATAGTATATAACCAACGATAGGATTAGTTAATGTAAAATCTGCATTATTTCGTTCTGAACCTGTTATATAAGCAGATACAGTTTGATTAAGGTTTCGTTTACTATGAGATGCTGCAATATGTAAACTACGTAAATGATTTCCTATAAAATTGGGATTCGAAATAAATATTCCAAATGATTCAACACCTGCTGCATTGGTTGTAGATTCCAATGGATATTTTATCATATCGCCAGATAAACTAACACTTGCTCCTTCAACGGGGCATCTACTACCGTTATAATCCTCAAACAAGGATACTTTAACAAGGATGTTCTCTCCTGTTTTAATAGAGTATATGTTAGTATCTGTACCACAGGTTGGTTCTATTTTTCTTTTATTTAACAGACTATTTAATTCTTGTTCTTGCTTTTTAAGATCTTCTATCTCTGTTATTTTTTTAAACTCTTCTATTGTTATGCTGTATAATTGAACTTCTGTCTGCAATGGGTTTCTATAAGAGAAATCATAACTTTTATTTCCTGATCTTAAATCTACACTAGCTGTTAATGGACTTGTTAATCCTGGTTTTGTCAAACTTATTTTATATTGACCTGGTAACAAATTATTTACTACAAAAACAGTTTGATCAGTATTAAAATTATCTTCTGTAATGGATTTACTAAACTTTGGAAAAGCAACATCTGTACGCTCAATAATTCCGCTCCAAGCCCCAACACTATTATCACAAGGAATAACAATGTTTCCTATAAAAGAACGTCTTGTAGTGTTTTCAAAATCAATTCCAGAAACAGCTTCTGTTATATTAAATAAATATTCTGTAGGATTCTCCGGGTTTATTAATGCTACATTATCACCCTCTATTGCTTTATATTGAAAAGCAAAATCCCTTCTATATCCCGAAGTGGATTTATTGTCGAATGATGCACCGCCATGCAAAGATAAAAAGTTGTTTTCGGTATTGTTTGTGTCAGAATCAACTGCCAAGTTAATAGCTCGTCTGCCTTTTAAATCCTCAAAAGTGTATGATAACTTTAGGTTCTCGATATCCTCTGTAATAACTTCTCCTCTTTTAATTTTACTAAGTTTATCAGTAGTATAAGCTTGTGTTCTATATTCTAATATGTCTATATTTGCCCTCGAAAAATTCACTTTTTCAGTCTCAGAATTTGTAACTCCTAAATATGCATGATTATCTATAATTACGCCTGAATAAGCTGCTTTTTGTAAATCTTTATCTATATATAAGCCAATGGTATTATCCGTAGCATTTCCTACAATAGCAAAAAAAGTATATTGTGAGGATTGCGTAATTACTTTGTTTAACACCTCTTCTTCTTTTACCAATAACACAAACTGTTCATTATCTCGTAATTCTAATCGTATATCTCCCCAATGCAATATGGTTTGAATTGGTGGTATTTTAATATCTAAGGCTTCTTCTACTTTGCTGTCAGTTGCTCCTAATGTGGTAGTAATATCTGGTTTAACAAAACCAGACCAAGTAAAACTATCTGTAGATTTCACAGATAGTTTGTTTTTTAATACTGCATATCCGTCTACTCCATTAAAATCTAAACTAACTCTGTCCTCTCCACCAATTACGGTTTCATCTTTTCCTGTTTGTATTCCTCCTACACTAATAGTATGCCGCCCCAAAGGTGTTGAAATAGTATACACCCCCTCCCTATTGGTGCGAACTAATTCATTAGTAGGGTCGTTACTTGTTACTATGGTTCCATTTAGTTTTATTCCAGTGTTCTTTACGGTCGGATACTCTTCTATATTAAAAGAATTTTCATCAGGAACTCTATATACTACTCTACCTGATATTGGCAACGATGAAATGTCTGTAAAGTCTGCGTTCTTAGTTTTAGGGGATAAAACCCTATCTATATCGACAATTCTGTTTTCAGGAGAATATTTGCTATTTGGTTTTGACGGATTAACAACATATGTCATCGAATTGCCAGAATCATTTTGAGTTCCTGCATTTATATTGTTTAAAACATATTGTCCATTAGAATCTGTATAGGTGCCATATTTAGAAAGCGGCTGATCTGTTTTGGGTAAACGTTTCAATTCTCTTAGACTAATTCCCTTTAACCTTCCTATGGTTTCTTCTGCTTGATTATAAATATTATTTTTATCCTGTAAGTCTAAACGGTAATATGCCATCAAACCGGTTTCTATACCGCTTAGCACATAGTTTTTAAATTTATTAATTTCTATAGGTGTTCTCTTTTCTCCCCAAATTCGAATTTCATCAATCTGATATGTTGTTTGGGCGACTTCATTAAATGAAAACATAGAGGTCTTATTTAGTGCTGTATCAAAAATAGCAGATGTAACAGCGTTTGGCGTTATTTCTTTTGCGCCATCTGTAGGCATAATTCCACCATCAATATACAAAGAGCCACCTGCTGTATCATATGTAAATATATAATGATGCCATTCTGTATCATCAGGTTTTGTCGCACTTAAATATTCTTTTAATTGAGAATTTCGTAACATTACCTTAATAGCAGTGCTTCCCATATGAATTTCACCTGCTCCTAATTTAAAAACAGTGTTTTCGCCCTTTGCTATTTGGGGTGTACGATACCAAAACTCAATACTTCCTTTACCTCCTGTATTTTGAAAGATAGTCACATCATTAATCCCTATAGGATCACTTCCTAGATCAAATTGTAATGCGCTACCAGGAATTCCTAATTCGGTAGTTGCTTCAACTAGGGTGTTTTGAGATGCTATTCCATTTGCTGTTGCTATTGCTCCTTTTATAGTCCCATTAGAAAAAACAAAACCATTATCAATTCCTGCTTTTCCTCTATCTAAATTTGATGTTACTGTATATTCATACACTTCATTTGGCAGAACCTTATCGTCAAAATAATCAAGGTATGTAGAAACTGACACCCCAGAAGTATCGTCCTTAGAATCTATTTTTCTGGGTAAGCTAGATAGAACATTTACATTTCTTCTAGAAATTGTATAACTTGTCACTCCATTAATATGAGGCCATTTCAAAACTATCCCAGGTTTACCACCTGAGATATTATTTAGTTTAGACCCATTACCATCTGATACTGTTAGAAGCACATCTTCTAATCCAAAAATAGGGTGGTCTCCATCTATACGCATCTCTGCTAATCGTGTTGATGTATCCCTATTTACAGCGCTTACAATATGAGAAGAAGTAGGTATTTTTGGATTAGTCTTGTCTGTAATCATATTGTACCAAAGTATATCACTTATTGGTAAGAGTGCTGGTATAGATTCTATAAAATTATTATTGGAATAAGCTGCTACTAAGCCGTCGGATAATAAAATGCTTAAATTTGTTTGATTTTGATCATAATAACTAATAAAACGATTTTCTTTAATTTGATCTCGAGTACGTTCTCTATTCCAAGCTCTATATTCTGCAATGCTTAACTTATCGTCTGAAGTAATCATTAAGTATACTAATTCTGGATATAAATTAGTATACGGTATTCGAGCTTGTTGAATACCATCTATGTATAATAGAATAGTAGCATTAGGCACATTGAATGTTAACGCTATATGATGCCATTTATTATTTTTTAATTTACTACTCCCTTCCAAAGGTATTTTTGAGTATTCTGTACTTCCTAATTTCACAAGAATTTCATCTTGTGAGCCCATAACAGAGAATTCTTCGGAACCAGTCAATAAATTGGAAAATAACCAAGGTGAATAGGTGCTATTGGTTCCTTTTGCAGATCCCTTTATCCAAAATTCAACAGTTGCCTGTCCTTTAACTCCTGTGTTTAAGAGCTGTGTTGTAAGTCTGTTTTGTGTGTCAAAATGTGTTGTATAATTATTACCACCTATAAGCTCTAGTACAGCTGGCTTTACTATCTGTTGTGCTATACTAGTAATACAACTGAGTAGTAAAAAAAATACTATACTTTTTTTAGTAATTTGTATTCTTATTTTCATGTGAAGTTGTTTTTAAAATACATTTGATATTTTTTGTAGTCTAATAAGGTGTTTTGTATTAAAATCACCGCTACCATTCCTTCTATCATTTCCTTTTTTATCGATCATTAAATTGGTATACACTTTCCCTTCTCTGGAAACCGACAAGCCTTCATTATTATCGCCTCCTTCTTTGTATACTTGTAGAACCGTACCCATACTTCCATTTAAATATTCCCCTGCAAATTGAATGTTCCACAAATAAGGGATTAAATCCTTTTCTCCTTCTGGAATAGTACTAAAATCTACTTCGTGATTTTCATTAATAGATGGAGGGGTTTCTGAATCATTTGTCGATTTCAAAAAATATCTTTGATCCTTTGCTGATGCTATAAGAACCCTTCCTGATCCTTCGATTGGCTTAATTATAAAAGCCTGTAAATAACCATCTTTAGCATTTAATTCCTCTGTAGAAATTGCAACTGCCTCTGCCTTATTTGTAGTTAAGTTATGATGTAATACTAAATGCTTTCCTTCTGCATTGGTTTGTTCACTTACAAACCTAAACAGTTCTGTATTTTGGGCATTACCCAAATGTATCCCAACCATACATATAACTATGTATAGAAATATTCTAAATCCCATAATGAATAATGTTTAGTTATTATTTTTAAGAATCTGTTTTACAGTAGATTTTAATGATTCTAACTCTTTGTCAAGCTTTTGAATTTGCTCTTCTTGAGAAATTGTATATAATAGTAACTCTTCCACCTTTTCTACTAAAGCAGTATTTATTTTTGCCACATCCATACCCTTTGCTACAACTTCTGCTTCGGATGGCATATTAGGTAAATGCTTGTGTTTCTTTACGTAGTCTTTAACATCTTGTAAAGGCATTAGATCATAGTTTTTGTCAAATACGTAATCAGGAAATGATGTTACATTTAATAAAACTTTATCTGTACTAATTATGCCATCTTGTATTTTTGTTTTCACCTCTCCTTTTGAATTAGCAAAAGAAACATAACCATTAGAGAATAACACATAATCTTTATGAAACTGAACTAACTCCTTATCTCCAACAGATATAGGTAAATAGCCTTCTCCCTTTTTTAGTAATCTATTTATATGTAGCCCTTTTGGATTTATAACAGCCTCTTCCTTAAGACGATTACCATTAGCTTCATCTACAACTGTAAAACGAGCAGTTCCATTTTCATTTATATCTAATGCTCTAAAACCAGCTCCAACTGTTGATGAATTAACATAAAAAAACAATCTCTTTCCTCCCAATGATGTTCCTTTATTTACTAAAAAAGAACCGTCATACATCTCTAACCAAGAGGGACTATTTCTTGCATTTGTATTTTGGTAAATTCCTTGTTTTTCCCCAGTTTTAAAATTGATATCCCCAAAAAGATTTAAATTTTTAGACTCTGTTAATTGCATTAGCAATTGATCAATATTATTTCCTCCATCTTTCCACCATCTAAACCCCTCTCCAGTTTGATTATGATCATCATCTAGAGTCCATGACCAACCAGCGTTATTGGTATAATCATCTTTGGAATCATCTGAATATGCTTTCTGTGAAAATGCAGTTGTAATTACAACTGAAAACATTAATAAACATAAAAAATTTCTCATTTCAGTGTTATTTATTAGTTATTAAAAGAATTTATTTGGGGTTAAAATTTCATGATACACTTTGCTAACATTTTTTTGATTTCATCCAGCTATATTCAGTTGTTGCAATCATCTATTAAGAATGTTACTACACAAAAAACATCACAAAAAACATATCAATAATTAATTCTAATATTATTTACTATAAATTATCAATACAAATACTATCTTAATCAATAACCTAACAAATAAGTTAATTCTTTATATTTCTATCATTTTTAACAAAAATATAAATACATTTAAGTATTCGTGTTAATACTAAGTTAATTTAACGCATAAACCATCTTTTTTTATAAATGTTTTAAGTAAAAAAATCTTTTTTTTAACACAACGTGTTCTGTTTTACTAAAAGAACATAAAACCATGTTAATGAATATGTTAAAACATAAAAAAAAATGATTTCGTTAAAAATTATTAGATTTTATACATATATAGATTTTATAAAAAATAAAATGATTTTAACAAAAAATGTTTTGATTGCACTATAATATCACAATACATACTAAGTAGCATTAAAAACGCGAAACAGACAATATTGATTTAAACTATTAATAACAAACCTAATACGGCAGTCACTATAAAAAAGCATATCTATTATTCTATTATCTATTTAGTAATGTACAGTTCAGTACACTATAAGTACGGTTCAATTCATTTAATTTTGCAAGGAGGGAATTACATCACATATTTGCATCAGTATCAATCAAAAAACGAACAATACATTATCAATCGTCTACACCTCACTTAATCATTGAGTAAAAGACAACTTTATTTTTGCTCTGAAGAGTTTAAAATTCAGTAATAAAGTTTGAGCTAACCAACCTCTCTTGTCTATTACACGAGAGGCTTTTCATGTATCAGTTCGTTTTATTTTGCAATAAATTCACAAAATAAATAGTGAAGTGGTTTAAACTTTTTTCAATTCGCTATAAAAATGTTTTTTTTACTTAATTTTCGGCTTTTTATTACCTCGTAGCGCTGCTATAAAGTGCAAAAAACACTTAATTGAGTAAAAAACCAGTTTTTGTAAAATGTACTTTTAGAAAACAAATCCTTAAACCAATCTGTAATTTAGCGAAAAACCAAACTTTTGTTAAAAAACATTGAGTATTAACACCAAAAAACCTCACATTTATTATATTTGCCCCCTTATTAAACCCCTTATTTCATCAATGAAATTAACGCTATTTAATCTATCGTTCTGTTTCCTTATTTTATCCTTTCAGTCATATTGTCAAAACTTCAAAATTTCGGGTAAACTTGTAGACGCAGAAAAAGGAACACCTCTAGAATCTGCAACAATTTTTGCAGAAACACTTATAGATAGCACCTTAATAACATATACTATATCAAATAACAAAGGAGGATTTGAACTAACTGGTAAAGCTCCTAACCAAAATATCAAATTCTATATTTCATCTATAGGCTATAAAACCTATGAAAAACAAATAGATATTTCATTACAATCGATTAATCTAGAAGAAATAAAACTAGAAATAGAGATAGAAACACTAGGGGATGTTATCATTAAATCCAAACAAGCCCCCATCACGATCAAGAAGGACACTTTAGAGTTTAATTCTTCTTTTTTTAAAACTAAAAAAGATGCAAATGTAGAGGATCTCCTTAAAAAATTACCTGGAATAGAGGTTGATCATAAAGGAGGTATTAAAGTAAATGGAAAAATAGTCGATAAAATATTGGTAAATGGAAAACCCTTTTTTAGTAATGACCCCACAATAGCTACACGTAACTTAACTAAAGATATTACATATAAGATTCAGGTCTCGGACACTAAAACTGATTCTGAAGCTTTTGCTGGTAAGAAAGGGGAACAAAAGAATAAAACTATTAATATAGTTATAGAAAAAGATAAAAACAAAGGTGTATTTGGCAGAATTGCTGCTGGGGGAGGCACAAACAAACGATATGAATTAATTGGAATGATAAATTTTTTTAATGATGATCGACAATTAAGTTTCTTGTCTGGAGGAAACAACACTAATTCTCCTGGGTTTAATTCTGGAGATATTCATGACATGCATGGAAGCCCTAATAATGCTGGTATAATAACTTCAAGAAATATTGGCATAAATTACGCTGATAATATTAGCAAAAAAACAAGTATCACAACTGACTACTTTTATAAAGAAAGTAATGCTAAAAATGACAATACCACAAGACGAGAAAATATACTTGCTAATTCTAGGTTTTATGACGATGCCAACTCTAAACTTAAAATTAACGATAATAGCCACAGAGTAAACTTGAATTTTCGTGTTGAAATTGATTCTACATTTTTAATAAATCTATCTCCTTCTATAAATACATCAAAATCAAAAAACAAGCTTGAAAGCACTAATAGTTCTGCTAGCCAAAAAAAAGAACTTGTCAACTCCTCATCTCTATTCTCTAACGGTGAGATCATAAATAAATCGTTTAGTAATTTTGTCAATCTAACCAAACGCTTTGGAAATCAAGGATCCTACCTTATGTTCAGTATTGATAATCAATTCGACATTATTAAAAGCAATACATATCTAAAGTCTAACACAAAAATATTTGGAGATAATCCAGAAATAATTAATCGAGATCAATTAACCAATGGAGATGACTCACAGACAGGATTGAATACTTATATAAATTATAACTACCCTATAATTGCTAATAAATTGTTTGTAGCCATAGAGTATAGATATTTACTTAACACTAGAAAAAACATTGCTAACACCTTCGATTTTGATAAAAACGATCAAAAATATTCTAAGTTTAATACATTATTGAGTACAGATATTAAATTTAGACATGAAACAAAAGCATCGGGACTAAATATATCCTATGAAGGAAAAGATACATTTATAGGAATCTACAGCAAATACATGATTATAAATCAACAAAACACTGATAAACTAAGGAATCTTAATTATAATCAAGTTTTCACTTCAATTGAACTGAGCTCACAGATTAACCATAAAATTAGTGCTAGATCATCTATAAATATGGGCTATTATCTAAATAACACTCCTCCAGACTTATCACAAATACAAACATTTAAAAATGTATCTGACCCGTTGCATACAATAACAGGTAACCCTAACCTAAAATCCTCAAACAATCATAACCTAAGCATCGGATATAATAATTATGATTATCAAAAAAACAGCGGGTTTACCACTTTGTTTTCAATAGGATTAATCAAAAACAAAATTGTTCCTAAAACCATCATTGATGACAATCTTCTAAAAAACACTACCTTTGATAATCTAAATGGTGATTATAGTCTAAACAATAATATCGAGTATAATAAAACCTTTAAAATAGATACGCTTAGATCATTAGATATTAGATTATCATTAGTAAGCGAAATGAATAAAGTTATTAACTTTAATAATAATGTAAAATACGCAAGTAAAAACTTATCTATTTCTCCTAGTTTAGATTTGGTTTTTAATTGGAATAAAGTTTTAGAAGTAATTCCTAATTATAGGGTATCTATTAACAACAGTAACTATGATGTGAAACAGTTTGATAATCAGAATTTTACGAATCATTCTGTTGGGTTAAAAACAACAACTTATTTTCCTAAAAATCTTGAATGGAATAACGACATCAGTTACAACTATAATCCTAATGTATCTATAGGATTTCAAAAAAGTGCGTGGTTTTGGAATTCAACTATTTCGTATTCGATCTTTAAAAATAAAGGAATGGTAGCTCTAAAAATTTATGATTTATTGAACCAAAATACCGATACTAGACGTTTCGCTACAGAAAATTATATAGAAGATATACAAAATACTGTTCTACGTCAATATTTCATGCTTAGTTTTAGTTATAAATTTAACAGCTTAAAAGGAGGGGTAAAATAACAGTGCTTCTATATCTACCCTCTAATAAAAAACAGTAAATTAAAACTACAATTGCTCTTTAATTTTCAGTAACTGTCCTTTTATTGATTCTAATTTGCGAATAATATCAAAACTATCTAGAGCTTCATTTCTTTGTTCCTTTAGATGAATTTTGGCGCCTTCTAAGGTAAATCCACGCTCTTTAACTAGGTGAAATATTAATTCCAAATTTTTGACATCTTCGGATGTAAATTTTCTATTTCCTTTTGCATTTTTTTTGGGTTTAAGAATATCAAACTCTTTTTCCCAAAATCGAATAAGCGAAGTATTTACATCAAATGCTTTTGCTACTTCGCCAATACAATAATACATTTTCTTCGGCAAGTCTATATACATACTTATTATTTTTGTTGTGTAAAACTTCCGTCCTCCTCAAAAAGGATCTTACTCTCAGGAAAATCCTCCTGAGTTAACTTTTTAATTTCATTTAATGCTCTATTATTCTCGTCTATAAAAGGATATACCTCATCGATTTGTTTAGCTGAATGAAGTTTCCCTTTGATAAAATTACCATCCGTATCAATTTCAATTTCTACAATAGGTGCATATCCTTTAATTCCGTCTAAATTAAATCTAGAAAACGTGCAAAAATTACCTAAACTATATGCTATAAATTTGTTTTTATAAATCTCAAAAGCTCTAGAAACATGTGGTCCATGTCCTATTATAATATCTGCACCTGCATCAATCATAGTATGTGCAAACAGATAAACATTACCTCGGTCTTCTCCATAGAATTTTTCTGTTTTTCTTGTTACATGCGTATGCTCATTACCTTCTGCACCCCCATGAAAAGAGACAATCACAATATCAGCTTTTTCTTTAAGCTCTGCAACAATATTCTTAGCATTTGTTAAGTTAAGAATTTTTACACAATCTTTATTAGGTGCAAAGGCACAAAATCCATAAATAATCCCATTTTTTTTGAATATATCATATGGTTTATCCAATATTCCTGCATATGCTATACCATGTTTCTCTAATGTTTTAGATGTATTCTTTATCCCAACACTCCCAAAATCTCCAATATGGTTATTAGCTACACTCATCACATCAAAACCTGACTCTTCTAAAAATTTTCCGAAATACTCTGGTGATCTAAAAGAATAACACTTAGATGGGTCAGAACATTTTTTTGCGTTTTCCCCCTCATCAGTAAGTGTACCTTCTAAGTTTCCGAAAAGTAAATCTGCCTGTTTTAAAATTATATTTACATCTGCAAAAGGCTCTTTATTGGCAGGAGGTAAATAGCTGTCATTAGGAAAATTAGTTCCCATCATAATGTCCCCAACAGCCATTACTTTTATTACCTTAGGACTTGCTCCTTTTTCTAGTTTATATTGCGCTACAATAAAACTCATCGAATCTAGTACTCCTTTAGTATATTTTTGAGCACATAAAGAAGACATTATCCCCAAAAAACAGAAAACAAAAAGTACTTTGTGCATCGTATATACTAATCTAGAGATTCATTCATTAAAGAAGAGGCTTTAAGCATTTTGTCAAACTCCTCAGAGGTTAAACTTCCGTAGTAAAAATTACGAGGATTAATTCTTTTCCCATCTTTAAATATTTCATAATGTAAGTGTGGCGCAACAGATCTTCCTGTACTTCCTACAAAACCAATAATATCCCCACGCTTAACCTTCTGTCCTTTTTTAACATTGTATTTGCTTAAATGAGCATATAAGCTTACATAATTAAATCCGTGATCAATTCTGACATGATTTCCATAACCTGTAGAATTGGCATCCGAACGTGTTACTACACCATTTCCAGAAGCGTATATTGGGGTACCTATTGCAGCAGAAAAATCCATTCCATAATGAAACTTTCTTGCTTTAGTAAAAGGGTCATTTCTCCATCCATACCCAGAAGCCATACGTTTCAAATTTGCGTTTTCTATAGGTTGTATTGCTGGTATAGTAGCTAATAATTCCTCTTTTTGCTTTGCTAAACTAGCAATCTCATCCAAAGATTTAGACTGTACCACAATCTGTTTTGTTAATTTATCTACATATTTTGCAGTTTCAATTATCATTTCAGAATTTTCAAAACCTTCTAAATCTTTATATCGATTCACTCCACCAAACCCTGCATTACGTAATTCTTCTGGTATTGCCTTAGCTCCAAAATATAAACGATATATATTATCATCTCTTTTTGCTATCTCCTGTAAAACGTTCTCATCACGCCTTAATTGTTTATTCATAAGTCCAAACTGAAGCTTCATATTTTCAAGCTCTCTTCTGTACCCTTTCTCTTTAGGTGTCTCTAATTCAGGAATATTCAAGTACACCAACAACAGAATAAAACCAGCTAAGAAAGCACTCAGGATACTCAAAATTGCAATACCAAATTTGCGACCCTTCTTTTGTTCGATTCTGCGATATGATAATGTATCACTATCGTAGTAATATTTAACCTTTGACATAATCTAAAATATACTATTTTTGTAGAATATTAACCAAAAATGGCTTATGTGAATTTAACAGACTATAGCAAAGATAGTAAATTGTTACAAAGTCAAAAAATAACTAAAAATTATCGGTTATAATTTTATATAATTTAAGCATTGAATCAAGATAAATCAAAATACTATTTTAGATATATCAATAAGACTAATAGAGAGTTAAAGTAAGACCCATGAAATCCCAAGAAATTAGAAATCAATTTTTAGATTTTTTTAAATCTAAACAACATAGTATCGTTCCATCTGCACCTATGGTCATCAAAGATGACCCTACATTAATGTTTACTAATGCAGGAATGAATCAATTTAAAGAATTCTTTTTGGGAAACGGTATCCCTAAAAGTAATCGAATTGCAGATACTCAAAAATGTTTGCGTGTTAGCGGAAAACATAATGACCTAGAGGAGGTTGGTATGGACACTTATCATCATACAATGTTCGAAATGCTAGGAAACTGGAGTTTTGGCGATTATTTTAAAAAAGAAGCAATTCTATGGGGCTGGGAGTTTCTAACAGAAGTATGTGGTATAGATAAAGATATATTATACGTTTCTGTTTTTGAAGGTGCTGCAGATGAAAACCTAGAAATGGATCAGGAAGCCTACGATTTATGGAAAAAAATTGTTCCTGAAGATCGTATCATTATGGGGAATAAGAAAGATAACTTCTGGGAAATGGGCGATCAAGGTCCTTGTGGACCGTGTTCCGAAATTCACGTAGATATTCGCTCTGAGGAGGAGAAAGCCAAAGTATCTGGACGTGATTTGGTAAATGCGGATCATCCACAAGTGGTTGAAATATGGAATCTGGTTTTTATGCAGTTTAACAGAAAAGCTGATGGCTCTTTAGAAAAACTACCTGCACAACACGTGGATACCGGAATGGGATTTGAACGTTTGTGTATGGTAATGCAAGGGGTAAAATCCAATTATGATACAGATGTATTTACTCCACTTATTAGAGAAATTGAAACAATCACAAATTCTATTTATGACAAAACAAGTATACCAACAAGCGAAAACGGAAAGGTTAGCGTAGCTATACGAGTTATTGCTGATCATGTTAGAGCAGTTTCTTTTTCTATCGCTGATGGACAATTGCCAAGTAATACTGGTGCTGGATATGTAATCCGAAGAATTTTACGAAGAGCAATTCGATATGGTTTTACTTTTTTAGGCACTAAAGAACCCTTTATTTATAAGCTAGTACATACATTAAGTAATCAAATGAGTAGTGCTTTTCCAGAGCTCAAAAATCAGAAAGATTTAATCTTTAATGTTATTAAAGAAGAAGAGCAATCTTTTCTTAGGACATTAGACCAAGGATTGGTCTTGTTAGAGAATGTGATAAAAAACACAAAAGGCTCTACTGTTTCTGGCGAAAAAGCATTCGAATTATATGACACATTTGGTTTTCCTATTGACCTAACAGCTTTGATTCTAAATGAACAAGGATATGATTTAGATGAAAAAGCTTTTAAAGAAGAATTACAAAAACAAAAAAACAGATCCAGAGCTGCTTCCCATATTTCTGCTGGTGATTGGAAAATATTATCAGACAACAGCACCGAAGAATTTATTGGATACGATTATTTAACTACAAATGTGAAAATAACTAGATACCGAAAAGTAATAAGTAAGAAAGAAGGGGAATTATATCAATTAGTTTTTGACAAAACTCCTTTTTATCCAGAAGGTGGAGGCCAGGTAGGAGATAAAGGATACCTAGAAGTTCCTAATGGAGATGTTGTTTATATTATAGATACCAAAAAAGAAAATAATCTTATCATTCATTTCACTAAGAATTTACCAAAACATATTAAGGAGACATTAACCGCTGTAGTGGATGAAAAACAACGTGCACGATCCGCATCCAATCATAGTGCTACACATCTTTTGCATCAAGGATTACGAGCTGTTCTCGGAACTCATGTAGAACAAAAAGGGTCAATGGGAATCAAATAGTTTCATGACATTGTTTTATCAGGTAGATGGACAGGTTCACCCAAGCATAATAAGGATAAGACAGGACACGATCCGGCCATAGTTTATGACCCGAAGTCGGATATTTTTGAAGAACTCCGGGGACCGGCGGGCATACCCATCGGTGTCGTTCCTGACTGGCACTATGAGGAAGATGAGAAGACTGGGCTTGAAAAAGGCCAGGTGATCGTTATCAGCACAGATGGAATTAATGAGACATTGAATCCTCAAAATGAAATGTATGGCAAGGAACCGGTACTCAACACCATCAGAAAGAATAAGAATGGCACCGCCGAACAAATTCTTGAAGCTATCATAGCTGATTTGAACGGTTTCCGGAAAGGACGGGATTTCCAAGATGATGTTACGCTGATTGTCATCAAGATTATGGAATAGTCTGCCACAATGTTCCATCGTTTTGGTAAAACCTGCAAGTCCGTTGACGATAAGCGCAGCTAAATTTCAGAAGAGAACATAGCGTATTTTGCTGACCGAATTCAAATAATTCAAACAATCTATTTTAAGGTAATTACATGTGTTGTAAAACTCGGAGTTCGTTCCATCTTATACTTGTCACTACCGTATTATTCGGTTGTGCCGTCATCGAAACAACTGCAATTTCCGAATGCAGCGGCAAAGGGCTATCTATCCCAGGGCCGGGCGAGTGAAAATGCTGGAAATTGGGTTGAGGCCGCCCGCTATTACAACCTAGCGCTTACGGTTGAGCCCCAAAACAAGCAAATTGCCGACAGTTTGAAGCGCGTTCAAGCAAAAAGGCTCAATTTGGCTGAAGTGCATTATCGTCAAGGCCTCAGGTATTTAGCTCAAGGAAAGTATCGGGACGGGGAGCGGCAATTTTTAGCGGCCCTAAGATATTGGCCTCAGCATAAGGGCGCCCTGAAAAAGTTACAGTCGCGAACCCAGATCAAGACCAAACGCTACATTATGCATACCGTTCAAAAGGGTGAGACTATCAGCATAATTTCTAAAAACTATTACAACGATCCTAAACATTTTCAGATTGTTGCCAAGTTTAATAATCTGCCCGATGCCACCACCGTTCGAGTTGGAAAAGAGCTTAAAATTCCCGAAATTGAAGGTGTGCCATTTCTTGTACCGGAGGGTACTCCCGAAATCAGATCCGACAGCCAGATTGTGAATTGGCAATTGACCAACCGAGGTTCGGAGTATCAGGAAGCGCAACAAACCGATGAGGTCCAGGCGGACGTCGAGGCCTTTGATACCATGGTGGCCAACTATCGTGATGCCGGTCTCCAACTGTTTCACGAGAAAAAATATGATGAAGCGGTTATAGAGTTTAAGAAAGTTGTCAATGCAGATCCCCAAGACTTCAAGACCCAAGAGTATCTCTATAAGGCCCATGTTAACAGCGCGCAAGACTTATTGAAGAAAAAACAATATCATGCTGCAGATCAGCAATTGCAGGCCTGTCTGGACTTCAGGACCGATTGTTTGCAATGTCTGCCGATGATCAAACAATGTGAGGATGCCTACAAGGAACTTCACTATCAATTGGGCATTCGATATTTTGGAGAAGAAAAACTTGAAGATGCAATCAACGAGTGGCAATTGGTACAAAAATTTGATCCCAATTACAAGCAGGTCCAAGAAAATATCCGAAGAGCAGAGAAAATTTCCACAAAAATACAACAGCTAAAAAAGGAAAGCAGGCCATAGTTCTGCTATGTCATATTTTTTATGAGAACTATGGTATTTGATACATAAATTGTGAACAACATTTCTTAATCTGCCGTTTTATCCTCTTGTTTTTCCCACGATTTGAGTCCTAAAATTTATCTAACCATTTGAAATTAATCTGAAGTTTTTGTGACGACGGTTCTGGCATAGTTGTTGTATCATAACATTTTCAGCAGAAGGTCAGACCGATTCGACCTCGCTGAAAGGGACAAAAAAATATTCAAACAGAACCGCCTGCAATATTGTGCCGTCAGGGAATAGGAGAAGATAGAAAAAGAGTTAAGTCGTGGATAATTCTGAAGTGAAAATCTTGAATGGAATTTTATCATGAAAGGCATCTGGCATAAATACAAAATTTGGCTCCTCATCGGGGTGTTTTATGCGGCTTACTGCGTGGTCAAGGGTTTCAAGATGGTGAAGCAGATTGACATGCACAAAATTGAAACCTTTGCTAAACGTCCCTTTTTGTCCAATTTCCGTGTCAGGCTAAAATTTTAATCCTCGAAATACTCAATGTATGCCTGTGGTTAAAATTTTCACCTTCCTTGAACTTGAACAAAAATGAACATTTTTCAAGGGCCTCAATAATAAACTGAATGCCGATAGGTCAAATTTAAAATGTGGTTGACTTTTTCCGACAGACTTAGAATTGTTTTGCGCCTTTTGCGCAAAAAAATTCTGAAACTTGTCATTAACTGGTCACGTGGATTACGAATTACATCATGGATCAGCCACTAATCCGGCATTCCAAAATTAGAAACCCATTCATATCTGCTGCCGGCAATAGGTTTCCTTGGTAAAAAACAGTAATATAAAAGAAAGCACGACCCACACAATTATTAACGTAAAGCCTGTATGGTAAGCGCTAATATTATACGTTCTGATCCCATCCACTATATCACCGCGCCAGTTTCGATCCAGCATCAATCCTACAGCAGGCTGAAGCAGGGTGGGTCCTAACATATTCCCCATGTTGATCACCCCGTTTACCGTTCCTGACAGGTGGGCCGGTACGGACTCCTTTGCTTATGCTGATTTCGTGCACTCATCGACCAGGTAAAGGATGGATTTATAATACAATCCGCTGTGAAGGGAAAGACCGATTTCACAGGTGCGGCTGTTCGAATAACCGGCACTGCATGTTTGCGAGACAGCCGAACGCAATTCATTTAGGGCGGATTGATTGAGTTCGGGATGGGTGAAGCCGCGATCTCCTGCAAATCCGCAGCAACCCACCCTTTCCGGGACGATTACCTTCTGAGCACATGCCTGGGCAACGGTCTGGAATTTATCTTTGAGTTCCATTTTTAGGGCACTGCAGGTGTTATGGATGGCGATGGTCCGGGGCAATTCGGTGAAGATCAGCTTATCCATTAAAAATTCATGAATAAACTCCACCGGTTCATATAGTTTTAAAGCAGGGTTCATCACCTGGCGCATGCGATACAGGCAGGGACTGGTATCGCAAAGTACGGGCAACTTGCCGCCTGCTGTGGCTTTCATCAGCGCTTCCTCCAGTTCCGCTGCTTTTTGGTCTCCTTGTTCAGTTAGACCCTTGCTCTCAAACGGGGTACCGCAGCACAGTCGATCCATGTTTTCCGGATAAATAACCTCGTAACCGGCTCTCAAAAGAACGTTGAGGGTCACTTTGGGCAGGGGATCCTCGTCCGGGTCTCCTTTCGCCGGCCCCATGGTTCGGCTGATACAGCTGGGGAAATAGACCACTTGCAACGGTGAAGAATGGTGAACGCTGTTTCCAAGCGGCGCATTCACACCCCGCGGCATGTACCGACTCCAAAGCGGGATCCGGTCGCCGCTAATGCTTCTTGCCGTTCGGGTGACTTTTTCCATCAACCGGGAGCCGAGAAGGGTATGCGCCATGTGACCCACCTTGAGACCCAACCGCAGAATGCCGGCAACCCGGTCAAAATTTTCGGCGGTCCGGTTAGCCCATATTTGAGTCCGGTTGCTTGCGGGTATTGAGATGCCGTAGGGCTTTGGTGAGCTCTCCGGTATTGATGTCCACCGGGCAGGCCGTGGCGCACATGCCGTCGACAGCGCAGGTGAGTTCACCCTGATAGATGTAATCAGCTTCCATTTTTTGGAGTATAGCGGCGTTTTCGTTGGTCGATCGTAGTCTCGAAATTTCACGCTGGATGACGATGCGCTGCCTGGGCGTCAGGGTAAGATTTTTTGATGGGCAGCTCGTTTCGCAAAATCCGCATTCTGTACATTTATCGACGATCGGGTTGGTTTTTGGCAGCGGTTTGAGGTTCTCAATGTGTGCAAGTGGATTGTGGTTGATAATAATCCCGGGATTGAGCAAGTTTTTCGGATCGAATATTTTTTTTATGTCCTGCATGAGCTCATAGGCATCTTTACCCCATTCCAATTCAACGTAGGGGGCCATATTGCGCCCCGTTCCGTGTTCTCCCTTTAAGGATCCGTCATATTTATCCACCACCATTACACAAAGATCGTCCATGAAGCGGCGGTAACGCTCAACTTCTTGGGAAGTACTGAAATCCTGAGTAAACACAAAGTGAAGATTTCCCGCCAGAGCATGACCGAAGATGATGCTGTTATCATAGCGATATTTGGCGAACAGGCTCTGGAGCTCTAATGTTGCTTCGGCCAGGCTTTTTATCGGAAAGGCAACATCCTCGATGATCACCGTTGTTCCGATGGTACGAACCGCACCCACCGTAGGAAACAATCCTTTGCGGATGTTCCAGAGTTTGGTGTACTCATCCTCTTTTTCTGTAAATTCCAACGGCCGTTCGGTTTCAATCCCTTCAAGCGATTGAATGATCTTGTTTATATTGATTCGGAGTTCTTCGGTTGTATATGCACGGGTTTCAACCAATAACGCAGTGGCGGTCGCCGAAAGCGTTTTGAGATAAGATGGAATTCCCTTGTTATTTTCAACGGATCGCAGTGAGGCCCGATCCATCACCTCAGCGGCGGCCACCGGCGCCAGCGTTAAAACAGCCGCCGCGCTGCAAGCATTTTCAATATTCGGAAATATCATCAGTGCGCTGGCTTTGTAAGGATGCTCGACGACCGTATCGTAAACAATTTCCGAAATGAATCCCAGGGTGCCCTCCGAACCGATCATCAAATGCAAGATGATGTCGATGGGGTCTTCATAGTCCACCAGGGCATTTAAACTATAGCCGGTGGTATTTTTTATCTTGAACTTGCGGCGGATACGACCGGACAGGACGGGGTTGTTTTTTACTTTTCTGCCCAGGTTATCGATATCCGCCACCAGCTTCGGATGGGTTTTGTAAAAACTTTTTCGACTGTCAGGATCGGCGGTGTCCAGAAGAGTGCCGTCGTGAAGAATGAGGCGCATACTGTCGACGGTACGATAGCTGTTTTGCGACGTGCCGCAGCACATACCGCTGGCGTTGTTGGCGGCAATGCCCCCGATCATGGCGGCATTGATGGATGCCGGGTCGGGGCCGATTTTTCTGCCGTACGGGATCAGGTAGCCGTTGGCCAGACTTCCGATAATTCCGGGTTGAAGCCGGATGCGGTTTCCCTTGTCCAGGATTTTATAATCCTTCCAGTTGCTGCCGGCAATCACCAGGACCGAATCGGTGATGGCCTGGCCGCAAAGGCTGGTCCCGGCGGCCCGGAACGTGATCGCAATATCATGACGGTCGGCAGCTTTCAGAATCTTGGCAACCTCTGATTCCGTATCCGCCTTGATCACGACTTTAGGTATCAAACGATAGAAACTGGCATCGGTTCCGTAGGCAAGGGTTCGCAGGGAGTCTGTGATCAGCCTTGATTCAGGGATTACAGACCGCAGATCTTCATAGAATTTGTTGTATTTGGCAGGTAACATTTTTAATCCTCCAAAATAAGCACAATCAATTCTTTCGGTCCATGCACACCGAAGGCCAAGGTCATCTCGATATCCGCGGTTTTGGAAGGTCCGGACACCAACACAACATTGGTGGGCATTCTTTCAGGCCAGTTTTCTTTTTGCATGGCGTCTAAAAGCGTGTTGTGTATGGTATCCGCATTTAAGACAGCGATGTGAACGGAGGGAACGATCGACATCAGGCGGGGCTCTTTTTCCGAAGGCCATAAGATCAGGGCACCGGTTTCGGCGATGGCGCCGACGGCAGAGGTGATACCGGCATCCACCTTGAACACCATTTCCTTAAGCTGCTCGATATCACTCTCATAGGGGATCAATTGCAGCGCGTGACCGGAGACATCTTTCCAATGATTTTCGAGGGCTTGGCCGATGTCGGTCCGGGGTGCGTACAGCAGGCTTTTCACTTTTCGCTGATCTAATATCCCTGCCAGGCTGGCTTCCCAATTTTTGGCACTACCAATATACACCTCGGTGCGCATGGCTTCCATCAGGGTTTTGAGCTTTTCTATTTTTTCCTTACGACTGTATTTAAGGATAGGCAGTCCGTGTGGTTGTGAATCAGGTGTTGATCTTTGCCGGCTGGCGGCATGTAACCTGGAAAAAATTCGTTCGCGTGAACCCTCACTCATGGTCGACTCCGTGATGTTTAACCAGTTCATGTAGACTTTTTGGGGCCAATTCGGGTGTGGCCCGGTAGCGTGTCCAATTTTTGAGCGGTCCGATTTTGGGTAATTTTATTCCCAATACACTCAAGATTTTCAGGCCGACGGCATTGATTATGGGATAGGTGTTTGTTTTTTCCCAAACTTTCCAGGTCAACGTCTCCAGCAGATTTCTTTTATAACCATGTCCCTCCATGGTGCTGGCGGGATCTTTGGAATAGCTCTCGTTTCGTATCCTTCGGATCAGATCAGGGATCTGGATTTTGACCGGGCAAACTTCCTCACAGGAATTACACAAACTGGATGCGGTCGCCAGCACCCCGGCCGCTTTCAGGCCCTCAATCTGGGGATTCAGTATTTTTCCGATGGGGCCCGGATAGGTAAAACCATAGGCATGACCGCCGATTCGGTTGTACACCGGACAGTGGCTGAGGCAGGTGCCGCAGCGAATGCATTGAAGCGTTTGTCGCCTATCAGGGTCGGCAAAGATTTGCGAACGGCCATTGTCCAGAATGATCAAATGCATTTCTTTCGGGCCGTCTTTTTCCCCTTGCTTGCGCGTAGATGTGATCATATTGACATACGTGGTGATTAACTGGCCGGTGGCCGAGCCGGTCAGCAGTCGCAGAAGCGGGGGGCAGGTCCTCCAGTTTCTCGACAACTTTTTCCAGTCCCATAACGGCAATATGCACTTGCGGTACGGTGGTACACATTCTGCCGTTGCCTTCATTTTCAACCAGGCACAGCGTTCCGGTTTCCGCGACTGCAAAATTGACCCCGCTCAATCCGACCTCGGCTTCATAGAATTTTTTTCGCAAAGTTTTACGGGCGATGGCCGTGAGCTCTGCGACGTCCTCGGTATAAGGCGTGTTGGGAATCTTTTCATGAAATATTTTTGAAATCTGATCTTTATTTTTATGAATGGCGGGAACGATGATGTGGGCCGGTTTCTCATGGTTCAACTGAATGATAAATTCGCCCAGATCGGTTTCCAGGGCCTCAATACCATTTTTTTCTAAAAACGCATTGAGCTCCATTTCTTCGGAAACCATGGATTTGCCCTTGACCAGTCTGGTGGCGCCATGGGATCTCATGATCTCCAAGACCTGATGGTTCGCTTCGGAGATGGTCTCCGCCCAGTGGACCTTGATGCCGTTTTGTGTGCATTTTTCTTCTAGCTGTTCCAGTAGCTGCGGCAGCTTGCTGAGGGCTTTTTGTTTGAGGGCGTTTCCTAAGGTTCTTAAATTGCTCGATTTCGGCTTCATCCGAGAAAATAGTTTTCCGTTTGGAAACCAGGGTGTTCATGGCGGATTTTGTATTTTTGATTAATTGGGTATCGTTTAAGGCGCGAGATACGTTATCATCAAAATCAACCTGTTGATGGGTTGTCATTAATCCTCTCCCAGATAAACTCGGCCAGGTGCTGGCCGTCAATCTGAATTTTGTTATGCTGCAATGCGCCTGAGATGTTCATCAGGCAGCCGCAATCGCCGCTAATAAATCGCGACGACTGGGTTTGCCGGATATCGTCGGTTTTGTCCTTTACCATGGCAGCGGAAATGGCCGGCTGCTTTATTGCAAAGGTACCGCCGAAGCCGCAGCAGTCGGTTTCATTTTGCAATTCAATTAGATCGACATTTTTAAGTTTTCGAATCAATAACTTAGAGTCTTCGGTGATCCCCATTTCGCGTAATGCGTGACAGGAAGAGTGCCAGGTCACCTTAATGGGATCGCCGCGGTCTTGTAGTTTGACCTTTAAAACGTGGACCAAAAATTCAGACAACTCATATATTTTCTTTGAAAAATTGATGGACCGCTCGCTGTCGGGATCGTTGGCGAATAATTTGGGGTAATGATGTCGCATCATTCCCGCGCAGGAGCCGGAGGGTACGACAATCGGATAATCTTCAGGAAATAACTCAATTTGTTTTCTGGCCACCGTTCTGGCCTCATCCGGGAATCCGGAGTTGTAGGCGGGCTGGCCGCAGCAGGTTTGTCGGGGCGGAAATATGACCTTAACCCCCTCGCGCTGAATCAGTTTAATCCCCGCCAATCCGGCTTCGGGATACATCATGTCCACCAGGCAGGTGCCGAAATAATATACCTTTTGCGGTTTTTCAGGATATACGCGCATAGTTTCCTCAGCATTGATCTTTTCGAAAGGAAAACAAGAATTTAGAACCACTGCCGGTGGCTCCAGATATCCTTTTCCAAACTCTCCTTATCCGCCTGAAGTTTCAGGTACATGGATGCGTTCTGGATGGCCAACCCCCCCTGATGGGCCAAGGCATTCACCAGGGTTACGATATCTTCCGGGAAATCGCGTTTTACCCCGCTGCAGAGTCTCATTACACCGATGATGTTGTCCCTGACCTTGATGGGAACACAAAGCATGGAAACAATACCTTCTTTTTGGGTTTCGGATTTGTACTGGATCCGATCGTCGGTGGCTGTATCTTCGATGGCTACGGTTTCTCCGTTCAGAGCCGGGGCGATGCTTTTGGTGGCCGAAACAGGACCTTTGTTCAGATATTCTTCACTCAGTCCGTGGCTGGCAACCAGTTTCAAGGTTCTGGTGTCTTCATCCAAAAGACGAATGGCGACTCCCTTTAGATTGAGAGCCTTGGTTAGTTCGTTGGTCAGATTGTGCAGGACCTCCTTAATATCAAGACTGGAGTTGATGTTGGATGCCAGGTCGAGAAAAAGGGCCGAGTTTTGCCTGATGCGTTCAAACAAGCGGGAATTCGCAATGGCCATGCCTCCCTGGTCGGCCAGGGCGCTCAAGAAATCAATTTCGTCTTTAGAAAAATCCCTGGGGCTGGCGGTGTAAAGAGACAGGACTCCAATGGCCTTGTTTTTAACCATGACCGGCACGACCAGAATGGAAGCAATCCCTTCGGCCTTTTTAGCCTCCAGGTTTTCCAAGCGGGTGTCCGTGGTGGCATCACGAATTGAGAGATGCCCGCCTTTTAAAACATTGGCAACGACCTTTTTGGCCGTCATGGGTTCGGCATGAAAATAGCCTTTGGAAAGTCCTTTATGAGCTACTGCCACAAACACATCCTTTTTCTCATCTGCTAAAAACAAAGAGGCGGCTTTTCCGTCCATGGTTTCGATAGCGCTTTCTACAATTAAATCCAGCAATTCATTTCTTTTGAGCGTCCCACCGAATGCCTTACTGACTTTGCAGAACGTTTTAAAAAAATCGGTTTTCTTGGTCATGGTTGATCTCCCGCTTGTTAGTTGTATGTTAATCGTTATTTTATATGGCTCTAGCTAGCGTTAAACAATATCTTGATTTTCTTGACCTTTTTCGCGGCTGACGCAACTTTGGTCCCAACTTTTTTCACGGTTGCCTTTTTGGCCGACGATTTTTTGACCGGCGGTTTTTTGGCTTTCCTTTCGCTCCTTTCTTCATCCCGCTCTTTGAGCCAAACGGCAATTTTGGGAACAAATTCATTTTGGACTTTGGAACTCACATAGATCCCGATATGACCCGTCTTCAAGCAAATATCTTCGGTGTCTTTACTGCCCACCTTGCTCGTGAGCAGCTCGCAGGCGGCGGGAGGGACCAGGTGGTCGTATTGACCGTAATAATTTAACAGCGGCATGGTGATTTTTTTTAGATCTACGCGCTTGCCATCCAGTTCCAGTTTGTTCTGGATGAGGAGGTTTTTATGATAGCAATCTTCGACAAACTGCCGAAAGGTCTCCCCCGGCACATCCGGACTGTCAAAGATCCATTTTTCCATACGGACGAAATTTTCCACAAACTGCTTGTTGTCCATGTTTTCTATAAACCCCACGTACTTGTCGATCATCAGCCGGGCAGGGTTAAGGATGAGAAAACCCAGATTCATCAGATCACCGGGCATGTTGCCGAAGGCGTCCACCATTCGGTTCACGTCCAGGGCCTTCATCCAGATATGCAACAGCCCCTGGTCCGTGTCGAAGTTGGTGGGCGTTACCGTGGTCATCAGGTTTTTGATCTTGTGCGGATGAAGGGCCGAGTACATGACACTGAAGGAGCCGCCCATACAAATTCCCATCAGATTGATTTTCGGCATATCACACCGTTGGCGTATAAAATCAACAATGTTGTCCATATAGCCGTTGACGTGATCGTCAATGGTGAGATACCGGTCCTTGCGCGTCGGATAACCCCAATCGATCATGTAAAGATCGATCCCCTTATCTAAAAAATTTTGAACCACGCTTCTGCCGGGCTGCAGGTCCAGCATGGTTTCCCGGTTGATTAAGGCATAAACCACCAATAGCGGTGTTTTTACCTGAGGCTCGGTTACCGGGTGATAATGCTTTAGCTTGACGCGATCTTCTTCATAGACCACCTCGTATGGGGTCGTGGCAATTTCCGTATTCAGTGACTCCAGCAGCACATTGGAGGCTTTTTGAACCCGTTCCCGGGACTTTTCGGCATCCTCGGCCAATTTGGAAAGAATGAGATCAACGGCTATTTTGGACTGCGCCATAAGATCACCCCCTGGTTGATTCTGGTTAAGTGGTTGATTGGTTGATTGGTTAAATCGATTAATCCCTCCAATTCAACTTGTTAACGATCAAACTTTCTCTTTTTCCAAAGCTTTTACTTTCTTTTTTAACAGATAAATTTCCTTGTACAGCTCATCCATATCTTTTTGGGTGGGTACGGGGAATATCTCCAGAATATCCTCAACGACCTTTGCTGAAGTCATTTTGTAATCTTCCAATGCATTCAGGGTCTGGCCCATGGTCTCGGCGTACTCCGTTGATTTAAAAAGGGTCATATAGTGGCCTTCAAGGATTTTAATCCACATCTGGTAATAGGCTTTGGCGTCGTCGGGAAGTTCGCCGGCTTCCGCCATTTCCGTTAGCTTGGCCTGCATCACTTTGTTTGACTTTTCCATGGGCAGGAAGAAAATATGCAGGAACTCAGCTAATTTGGCCTGGAATATATTGAATTCGTCTGCTGCCTGGCCCGCTCTTTCCTGATAAAAGCGGGTCAGTCCCAGCTGGGGAATGTGCAAAAACTGACGGAATTCCTTTTCGTAAAGCTCATTCCACAACGCAAAAACATTTTGGTCGAGCTTTTCAAATTTATAGGCTTCAGTCGTTTTTCCAATCCTTTCCGCTCTTTGAAACCACTGTTGCTGCAGCTGGAAATAACCGTTCCATCCGGATTGCACCAGCCTGGTCAAGACCTCCGGCAGACCATGAACGCCTTTGAGCTGGGCATCAAGGGTCCCCGGATCGCTCATGACCGAAGACAAGGCCAGCCATGTCTTTAAAGCGCTTTGCAGCGATTCTTGGGCGCGCTGCACGGCGTCTTTTTCAGATTCGGCGTCATTATCAGCTTCATCAGAGATCGCGGAAGAATCCGCCTCATTGGCCCAGGTGCGGGCCATTGATCCCCAGAATTCTGTCGCTGTTTTCAGCCAGGCCGCCAGTAAGGTCTCGGCGCCTGCATTTTCCTGTTTTGTTTCATTCATGATTCGACTTACCCCCTCGAACTGGATTGGATCGCACTCAATGAGAAAACCGTAAACACTTGCGCTCACGCTAGTATGGTGAAAATACTCATAATGGAGAGCCGTAACGTTTATCCTATTTTTATTCCTCTTTTTGGGTGTCAGGTTTCGGGTGTCAGTGTTCAGGATATGCGATTGCGTCTACCTTTCCTGACACCCGAAACCTGACACCTGAAACCAGATTTTCGGAACAAAAATGGTGTAAAAAATTAAGTCTATATGCATCAAGTTACAGGCGAATTTCATCACCCCACGCTCACGCTATACATTATATCCGTGTCACTGACAATATTGATGTTCTCGCGAAAAGTCAAGATTCTCAAATTTCAGGGCTCCTGACCTCAGTCGGTAAAGCTTCTCGGGAGGCCTCGATATTAAAGGAATCTACAAATTTTTAGAAAATTTAAGCGTAAATTCAAGATGCAACCGTATCTATAAATCCTAATCGATGAATTTGAGGCGGATGAGCGGATTCAGTACCAGGATAAAAGCACCAAAGACGATATCGGGGCAGCGGGCGTGGTTTTGAGTAGACTCACGAAAAGAAACCGTGAGTTCGTAGGTTGTTAAGCTGGGAAGACGGAACTAAAAATCAGCCACCATCAGCAGAGGTTGCCCCGGCTCCTGCCAGGGGCCATCTTCATACCCCCAGCTCTGCTGGTGGTCGCTTGATTTAGTCTTTATTCTTTGTCTTTATCTGCCGCCGAAACACTTTGCATCAATGTCTCAAATGCCTCGGCCTGCCTGTTGACCAGATCCTGAAACACCTTGGTCGTTTCACCCTGATAGGTGCCCTTCTCGGCCAGCAGGTTTCTCAGAACCTTGATAGTGTCCTCCAGTTCAGCGACCTTATTTTGTAGCGCAGCATACTCTTTCTCCAGTGTCCGGTATTTCTCCTGCGGGATCAGCCCCATCAGCGTTAAATAGGAGTCGAGGGAGTTTTGAAACTCGGCCGCCGCATTTTGCCAGGCTTTTGTCGAATCCGCGTCATTGTTGCGGGGGGGCTCGATGCCGTAAAACTTTTTCAACATGGCGGTCAGTTCTTCAAATCCGCTGAATCCCTGGCGGATCCATTGACTCAGATCTTCCAGCTGCTTCTGTCCTTTTGCGGCTGCCAGCAGGTAATTCCCCCAGAATTCTAAAAATTGGCTGTCCATCCGGCTATCTTCCCACATCGAGAATCCAGTTTCTTTGGCGAAGACTATAGAGATTGTGCGATGCCGTAGTAGTTAAAAACCTTTATGCCGATGGCTCCTTAGCAGTCATCATCGCCCCTTTGGCTCGGCATCAGGATTTGGACTTCTTGGTCCGTTTTATTTGTTTCTTTTCCTGATCTTTTTCAATGTCCAAATGGAAGCGGACCGGACCGCGGTAGTTGTCGCCAAATCGGGTGTGCAGGGCACAGGCAGAATCAGGACGCGACCAGGAGGTTGCAATCGCGCCATGGCCTTTTGGAAAACAGGTGACTTCCGCCGGAATATAATCCAGGGGTGCCAGGGCGGCGTCTTTGTCCACCAGGTCGTCTTTCTCTGCATAGCAAATCAGAAACGAGATGTTTTTCTCCTGCAGACGCTTGAAATTCAGCTTGCGATCGAACAGTTTGAAGGGCAGGTTGCCCCGGTCATCCACCGGAACGGTATAAGAATCAAAACTCATTTTGGTTATCGCTTCAGGCAGGTCATTGCGATCGAAAATTAACCAATTGTTGATGGCGGCGGCTGTTTTGCTGATTTTTGCCGGGCCACGGTTACCGTTGTCAAAAATTTTTAAATCGCGATACAGCGTATACAGCGGCGCTTCATTTTCCATACTTTTCAGCTTGTATACCCAGCTCATGACCTTGCCGTCCACAACGCGGTTGCCGTTGGGTAATGGTTTGACGGCATAGCCCAGGTCTCTGAAGCGTGGCGGCAGGTGCTGCATATACTCGACCAAAGCTTTGCTGCGGGTACCGTCCATCGGTGCCACGCAGTTAATCAAGGTATCCACCAGGCCGTCCAGTTTTCCGGAAAGCATGCCGGTTATCGCTACAAATCCGCCCTGGCAGAAGCCGTTCAGGGTGACGGGCCGCCCGTGTTTTTTTTTAATGATTTCACAAAACGTACGGGTATCCAGTGCGTCCTGCTCCCCTGTCAGGGTCTGAACGGCCGGGGTCGCATCGATATCTTTGAGAATGCGAATGTAGGTGGGGATGCCCTGGTTGGCGTAGGCATGAACATAGCTTTTACCTTCACCGGGTAAAAAGGCCAGGATGTTGGCCCCTAAAACATAGGGTGGCACGATCAGAACTGGCTTGCCGTTCTCTCTGACACTCTCGGAGTTGGTCGGCAACACCTGATACATCAGATAACGATCCGTTTCACCGGCTTTGACGTAGCCGTCTTCATCAAAATGGAATCCGTATTCGGGTTTTATTGCGCGAATGGCTTTCGGATACGCGTGAAGAAGGGTTTCCAGCAACCGGGCCTCATTTTCGGTAAAATCGACAATTGTCTCACCTTCACGTTTGTAGACGGTATTCAACCAGGCCTGAACGGCATCATTGGCCCTGGCGCCGTGGTACTCGAGCATGGCGTTCATACCACTGTGGAAACCTTTTTCACCCACTTGCAGGTTGAATTGCAAAAGTTCAAAATAGTCCCGCATACTATCGGCAGTGGGATGACGCAGGAGTTTCTCTTGTTCCGTGGATAAGAAGGCCTCCAGTGCGGTCCAAAAGGGCT
>CAVYIL010000032.1:0-30543 GCA_963768325.1 uncultured Flavobacteriaceae bacterium
TATTCTAGCAGACTCCATTTTTAAATTTATAATCAAAAAACAGTTCATCCTCTATAATTTGTGCGTCAAAGAATCGGTTTTTTACTTGTGCTAATTCTGATGATATTTCGCGAGGGCTTCAGTCATGTGTTGCGATTAATCCCTGTGGCATTAGCACCGACAAGTTTTTCTACGATACTAAATGACCATCTGTTCTATTAGTTCCTGAGATTTCATCTAATGTATGAATATCATCTTCTTGAATGGCATCGACAATCTTTTCCGTTGGGTAAGTTGTAAAAGAAATAAGAAGCATCATCGCTAAGAGAGTCTGAAGTGCGCATGCTGGTAATTAGCTTTATGGGGTTGTATTCGCAAGATTTGGCACAAATAGGCAGTCCTACTGTAGAATTACAATTTGTAATGCTACTGTTCGTTAAAAAGTACTTTTTCCAGCCTATTAGCTCCTGTAATTATCAGAAATTGTTCTCTATCGATGGTAATATCGTTATCGATTCTTTTTTCTGGATTAAGTATAGGATGCCCTAGTTCTTTTGCTTTTAAAAGTATGTTTGTAGATACTAACTTAGGGTATATGTAGTTAGGATGATTAAAACTAAAGTTGGCTAATGAGTTATAGGCATCAAAGGTGGCTATGATATCAAACCATTTGATAACCTTATCATGATATGCTGTTATCCATTTCTCGATTTTATAACTTTGATGTAGATCCCAAAGTAATAGTCCATTGGCTAAAAAGCCAAATAACATATTATTACGTTGGTCAAATGCATGAAGAATTTTAGCAAATTGTTTTAATGTATGGGAGGCTTTTTCTTTATTATTAACGACTATCTGCTGTTGTTCTCTAAGTAGAGTAGAGGGGAAATTAGTTTTCTCAATTTGGTCTACAAGTTTATAATACTGTTGGAATGTGTCTTTAACTTGATTGGATTGGTTATATAATAGATTGATTTTTTTTAGTTGTGTGCCAGTAATGGCAAGACCGATAAAAAACCAAAGCAAAAACACTTTAAATGTGATGATTTCAAGAAATAGTAGGGATATAACAATCAAAGAGATTGTTGAAAAAATTATAGGTAGAATCCGCATTATTTTAGGGACAAAAGAAGTGTAGTTTTGGAGCCAATCTTTTATAACGGATATAGAAACTGTTATGCTTACTAAAGCAGATATTGCGCTAAATTCTTGTCTCCATTTTGGTAGTTTAGAAAGGGTGTTAATAGCTTCTTGTTTTTTTTCTATTTCAATTATAGAGTTTCTGGATAAGATTGATGCGAGTTTGTTTTTGCCTGCTGCAGTTGTTGTACGGTTGATATATTGAAAGAAAGATCGTTCTCCAAACAAATCTATATCATGACTATATGGGTGTGATGGGTTTATAAACTCAGCTCCAGAATCCAAATCGCTATAATTACCATCAATAACATTAAGTTCTAGTTCATTTATTTTGATTAGTTGTTGTAATTTATTCTTAGTGTAGGTTAGATTGCCATGGCGAGTAACCAGAAAGGTGAAAATTATAATGCCGATTAACATGCTAGATATTAGTATTTTGGTGTGTGAGTATCCATAATAAATACTTGTTGATATTGCTATAAATACCAATAACCTTATAATTCCGGATAATACTAACTGATTTTTCACTTTTTTTAAAGCTATAGTATGTGTTTCGATTTGATTCCTGTAAAACGTATGTGGATTGCTCATAAATTATTATTCTTAATTTTATATCTAAATAACACCTAATTTTAGATATAGATTAGATATAGAATGGTGTTACTTTTTTCTATATAGAGTTAGGTATATTGATTATAAATTTTCTAAATCTTGTTTCGCTTTTTTGGTTAGGCTAGTAATTACTAATTCATAAGAGTGATCTATTAATTCATATAGCATATTAGTAGCTAAAGTGCCAGAAAAGTTAACAGTATTCCAGTGTTTTTTATTCATATGGTATCCAGGAGTAACCTCTGAATGATATTCTCGGAGTTCTATAGCTCTTTCTGGGGCGCATTTTAGGTTGACACTAAAAGGGATGTTGTTTATTCCTGTTAGTGCAAATATTTTTCCCATTACTTTAAAAACCAAAGTGGTTTGATCGAAAGGAAATGATTCTGTAACTCCTTTTTTTTAAGACAATATGTTCTAAAATCTTCGATATTCATAAATTACAAATTACTGAAATAAAAAGTTAGTTATAATAGCTTATCTTTTTCTGTTTGGGGATCAATTTTTAATGCAGTATAATCTAATTTCCAGCCAATTGCTTCTGCGAGTGTTTCCATTAAGGAAATAGCTGTTAAGGCTTCTTTTTTGGCGGACTCCATTAGTCCACTTTGTGGGATTTTATCCAGAATAAATTGTTTGGCTTCTTTGTTTATTTCTGTGAGGTCTGTAGAGGTAAATGGATTTAACCAACCTTCTTTTTTATCATAATATTTAACATCTGTTTCTATAGTCAGTAACTTGGGTTGTGGAAAATGTGTTAGGATAATGCTTTTGTTTTTAGTGTCGCTTTCTAGTTTAACTAAAGATAAATCAAAACCTATATAGGCTTTAGCGTCGATTAAGATTAATGCTTTTTTTTACCAACCAAAAGGTTAAAAAATTTTTCTTTAACATTTTCATAGTGATATATTTCGGCAAAATCACCTTCTACGGTAACCAGTTTACATACGCTTTTAATCTTTTCCATGAGTACAACAGATTGTGTGTGTATGGAGGATTTGTTTTTAGCTGCGCTTAATTTTGTAAAAATAAAATAGGCAATAAATGCTCCTATCAATAGTCCTATAAATAATAATTCCATGTTGTTTTTCTCCTATTTAGTCAACGTGTTTTGTGTTTGTTCTTTAAGTTTTATCGTTTAAATCTATTACAATGCTAGTATCAATGTGTTAAAACATCTTTTTATACAAACTGAGTTTAAAAAAACAAGAATAGGCTATGGTAAAGGTGGTTAAATATCTGTAATTCAGTTTTTATAGTGTTGTTGTTTGTTTTAGATCAAATAGTAATGCTTAAATTAGGCTAAATTTACTAAGAAAAGATCACTTGCGATTCCATCGCTTAAAAATTTTCCTTTTTTAGTAATTAAAAGAACATCTTTTTTTACTATTAAAAGATTTTTTTTTAGGTGTCTTTCTGCTTGTTTAAGGAGGTGGTTTTTATAAGAGATTCCAAAATCCTTTTCTATTCTTTCTAAGGACAAGCCCCATTTTGTTCGCAAACCAGTCATTACATATTCATTATATTTATCGATTGTAGTCAAAACTTCAATTTCTCTAGGTAATTCGTTTTGTAGAATTGCTTTTATATATTTTGTATTGTTATTGATATTCCAGCTTCTACGAAGTCCGTCATAAGAATGAGCAGAAGGACCAATACCTAAGTATCGTTTTCCTTGCCAATAAGCTGTGTTATTTTTGCTATAAAACCCAGGTTTACCAAAATTAGATAGTTCATATTGTTCAAACCCTTTTTCTTCTAGTGTTTCAACCAATATCTTAAAATGTTTTTGAGCTATGATATCATTTACTGGGGTGATCTTTCCTTTTTTAATTAGGTTTTCTAATGCTGTTTTAGGTTCTACTGTTAGAGCATAGCTAGATATATGTGGCACTCCTGAATCTAGGGCTATTTTAAGATTTTCTTTCCAGTTTTCTGTTGTCATATTTGGAATGCCGTAAATTAAATCAATTGTAATATTAGGGAAGTAATGAGTAGCAAGGGATAAACTTTTTTTTGCTTCTATAGCATTGTGCGCGCGATTCATTAATTGTAAGTCTTTTTCAAAAAAAGACTGAATACCAATGCTTAGACGGTTTATTTTAGTGGAACTGGCTAATTCCTTTATTTTTTTTTCGGTAAGGTCATCTGGGTTGGCTTCTAAAGTGATTTCGACGTCTTTGGTTACAGGGTAATTATTATATATTGTGTTTATGATTAACTGAATATCTGTAATAGATAATATGCTTGGTGTTCCGCCTCCGAAATAGATGGTTTCTATGTTTTCATGAATATTGACCTCTGATTTTCTTAATATAATTTCGTTACATAATGCTTGTACCATTTCATTTTTTTTCTTTAGTGTAGTTGAAAAATGAAAATCACAATAATTGCAAGCTTGTTTACAAAATGGTATGTGAATGTATATGCCAACTCCTGATCTTTCTTTTAGGAAGGAGTTTTTGTTTTCTGTCATTAGATTTTGTTTTATCAGGAGGTTTTATTTGATCTTTTTGGGAGATACAACTCTTTTTTCATTTTGTTTCACAAAAGCTCCCCATCCTGTATAATTCTTACCTGTAATATCTGCTCGACCCATATTATAAAAATGACAAACTGCTGCTGCTAATCCATCAGTAGAGTCAAGGTTTTTTGGTAATGTTTTGAGGTGTAAAAGGTTTTGTAGCATTTTAGCGACTTGTTCTTTACTAGCATTGCCATTGCCTGTAATTGCCATTTTAATTTTTTTAGGAGAATATTCCGTTATTGGCACCTCACGACTTAATCCAGCAGCCATAGCTACACCTTGTGCGCGTCCTAGTTTAAGCATAGATTGTACATTTTTACCAAAGAATGGTGCTTCTATAGCAATTTCATCAGGGTTATACGTGTCTATCAGTTCGACAGTTCTCTCGAAGATAAGTTTTAGTTTTAGATAATGATCATCGTATTTACTGAGTTGTAGCTCATTTAGTTGTAAAAAAGACATTTTTTTTTGTACTACTTTAATCAAACCAAATCCCATTATTGTTGTTCCTGGATCAATTCCTAATATAATTTTTTCGTTTTCCAATGCATTTAGGATTTTCACAAAATTACGCAATTCATAATAAGTATAGTGGTTAGTTAACACTAATTACAAGAGGTAGTTTATAACGAGTAGTTACGGGAGTACTTCGTGTATGTGCTGGTTTTATTTCGGGTAGTGTATGGATGCTTTTTTCTAAGAGATTTCTGAAATCAGGAAGTTGTGTTTTTAGGATATTGGGTAATTTAAAATTTTCAAGAAAGATTTTCCCTTCTTTAGTAATCAATAAAGGAATCCAAATTGTGTCATGAATGGCTTCTTTTGTAGAGATGGTGTATTCTTTAAGGGAATTATGAAGGTGTTTGGTTATTGTGTTCCTAAAACAACTTCTTAATTCTTCTGTAGGTTCATCTTTACAGTTAATAAACAAAGGGGGCTCGTCTACTTCGTTGAGGCTTAATTTATCCCATTCAGTTTTAAAGATATCTTCTCTGTTTTCTTTTTTACGGATAAAATAATCACAAGAATATAAAGTGAATATTAATACAAAAATATACCAATTGCTTTTACTCATAACTCGAAAAGGAGTATTACAGTACCAAACTACATATTTTTTTTCAGAGTATAAAGAGATAAAGGCTTTGGTTTTCTGTTTTTTTTAATCTCTTAACTAATTATGTCTATTTCTAATTAGTTAATTGCCTTAGGTGTTTTTGCTAATTGGTATGATAAAAGAGACTGTCATAAATTTTTATATAAACTATTGGTTAGGTAATTTATGAGGTTGACCTTAATAATTTTCCGATGGTCATTTTTATAAAATAGTACTCTTTTGTGTCAGAAATCAAAAGACGGATAGCTTGTTTATTTTAATGTTTTTTGAATAAACGCAAATAGTAACAAATCTAGAAAAACATTAATTTACCGACATTGTGTCAGTATATAAGACAATTTGTCATAGGGGTTTTCCCCCTGTTTTTCGCAACTTTTTTCTTGACCTAAAATTACGTAAAAAAAATTAATGTCTGATAATCAGTTAATAACAAATAATCGCAGTTGTTATTTAGGAAATAAACATTGTAAAATATTTTTAGGAGGTAATTTTAACCCGATGAAAGCTTAAATAATTTAAAAAATAAAATTACATGACAGATTAAATAACATTTCTAAATTAAACATTTTCTATGTTTTTTTTGCACAGTAGTTCTATTCTAAATAACACTAATAAAACTCGAAAGAATATAATAGTTGCAGTATCTATATAGTGTCATTTTGTAGTGCTTATAAAAAGCATTCTTTTTAGGACAATATCGATTTTTTAACGTGTAATAAATAATGAAATCTCCCTTTCTTTAAAATTATTATTCACCAATTATCTGATTAGCGCGAAAGCTTATAAAACTATTAGACATTTAGCTAAAAGTGTTATTAGTAGTTTGTATTACTGTATGTTGTGATTTTTTTAAAATTTAACAAACGCTCTTAAAATTGATGTTATGGATAGTTTTAATTTATTTTTCGATCAAATACATTGTTGTTAAATGACTTATGTAAAAAAAAATATTTCTAAATGTTAAAATTACATTTTCCCCATTGAAATTAAATGTTTATTCCGTAGATTTGCCGACTTTATGAAAAAGATGACTTTTAACAAAGTCAATCAAAATTTATCAAACTTAGCATATTCTAAGTATTCTGATAAGTCAAGTTATTATGTAAACGCATACGTAGAGTACCGATTAAAAGGACCATTTATTGTATCCTCTGGAGTATCACTAATGCAAAAAAATTATATGTTCGAAAGAACAGGAGCATATGACGGAGTTTCTACTAAATATAAATCTAGTTATCTGAACCTTCCTTTAATGGCTGGGGTTTACCTAATCAATCCGGATAAAGAAAAAGGGTTTAAATTACAGTTTCGGCAGGTGGATACATAGGACACTGGCTTACATTAAAAAGAAGTGGGAAAAATATTTCTTTCTCAGAATATGACTATAACGAAGAAACGGGTCAATTTTATTCTCCTTTTATCACTTATGATGAAAAATATGATTTTGACAAGAATGAAAACAATTTTAAACGTTTTGAATATGGTTTACAAGGGGATATAAAAGCTATTTATGATATATCTAATTCTATAGGTTTTACACTTGGGTATTCTTATCAACACGGTCTTTCTAATATTTATAAAAGTCAAAAAAACGAACATCCTATGTATAATAGAACTTCTATAGTATATATAGGTGCTTTATACAAACTTTAAAAAAACACAAAATAAAAATTAAAAAAAACACAAAATGAAAAAATTTAATATTATTGCTTTGTTTATCTTTTTTTCTGTGATAAGTTTTTCTTGTACAGAAGATGATTTAATAATCGAAGAGCCTAACAGAAAAGAATTCGCTAACTCTTATGCCGAAACATTTCAATTGTTTTGGGAAACTATGGACACCAAATACAATTATTTCTATGAAGAAAAAGAAACTAGAGGACTTGATTGGGATGCTGTTTATAGTGAATATTACCCTAAATTCGAAAAGTTAAAAACTTTTGGTGACCAAAAGCAAATAGTGATATAGCTTTAAAAGAGCTTCAGACTGCTGTTAATTATTTTTATGAGATAATAAACCCTTTAATTGACAGGCACTTAGGAGTAGAGGTTCATTTTAAAACTCCTGTTTTGTCTAAAGATGGCTATTCAGTATATTATAGAACTGGTAGAGAAAACAATAGTATATATGTGATACAGAGGATAAATAGTCTTAATAAACTCTAAATTTTTCTTGAAATTTTCTAATTCGTATAACTTTTCAATTTCTTTGTTATTAAAAATTACTTTGTCAATAATTTTAGAATGGTTAGAAATATCCGTTTCTTTTATAGATTCATCGCTTTTATATTTAAAAATTTCATTTTCATTTTCTGCATAAAGTTTTCCCATTTCAGAATGTACATGGTCTATCTTACCTAGTAGTATATTCGCATTTTCTAAAATAGGTAATTCCATTTTTTCAGTACTCATAAATACATTCAATTCATTGATATAACGAGTATATTCACGAGATGAAATTATATGATCAATTTCATAAACTAAATGATTTCTTAATTGTTTAGCGTATTCTATAGTATAATTTCTTAAGTGTATGTTTTCTATTTTATCAAATTGTTGTTTGTTAAGTTCTGGCAATAAAGAAGTACTAACATTATTTAGTCTAAGAGACCCTTTTGTTTTTGGATATGTTAATCTAAGGTCTTTAGTATTAAGGTTAAATTTTTTAAAATTAAAATAATAGATATCTGCATTAGTATTCTCTTTTAAAAAACCCCCGTAAATAGATTTATGAATAGTGTCACCATCTTTATCAAAATCCGTTATGTTTACTACACCTTCTCTTCTAAAATCTATTTTAGTTTCTATATTACTTAAAATTTGATTTCTTCTTAATCTATTTTGATATGATGGAGTATAATTATACGGAAAGTTAGCATATATACTATTGTTTTCTCTACCAGTTCTATAATATACTGAATAGCCATCTTTAGACAAAACAGGAGTTTTAAAATGAACCTCTACTCCTAAGTGCCTGTCAATTAAAGGGTTTATTATCTCATAAAAATAATTAACAGCAGTCTGAAGCTCTTTTAAAGCTATATCACTATTTGCTTTTTGGTCACCAAAAGTTTTTAACTTTTCGAATTTAGGGTAATATTCACTATAAACAGCATCCCAATCAAGTCCTCTAGTTTCTTTTTCTTCATAGAAATAATTGTATTTGGTGTCCATAGTTTCCCAAAACAATTGAAATGTTTCGGCATAAGAGTTAGCGAATTCTTTTCTGTTAGGCTCTTCGATTATTAAATCATCTTCTGTACAAGAAAAACTTATCACAGAAAAAAAGATAAACAAAGCAATAATATTAAATTTTTTCATTTTGTGTTTTTTTTAATTTTTATTTTGTGTTTTTTTAAAGTTTGTATAAAGCACCTATATATACTATAGAAGTTCTATTATACATAGGATGTTCGTTTTTTTGACTTTTATAAATATTAGAAAGACCGTGTTGATAAGAATACCCAAGTGTAAAACCTATAGAATTAGATATATCATAAATAGCTTTTATATCCCCTTGTAAACCATATTCAAAACGTTTAAAATTGTTTTCATTCTTGTCAAAATCATATTTTTCATCATAAGTGATAAAAGGAGAATAAAATTGACCCGTTTCTTCGTTATAGTCATATTCTGAGAAAGAAATATTTTTCCCACTTCTTTTTAATGTAAGCCAGTGTCCTATGTATCCACCTGCCGAAACTAGTAATTTAAACCCTTTTTCTTTATCCGGATTGATTAGGTAAACCCCAGCCATTAAAGGAAGGTTCAGATAACTAGATTTATATTTAGTAGAAACTCCGTCATATGCTCCTGTTCTTTCGAACATATAATTTTTTTGCATTAGTGATACTCCAGAGGATACAATAAATGGTCCTTTTAATCGGTACTCTACGTATGCGTTTACATAATAACTTGACTTATCAGAATACTTAGAATATGCTAAGTTTGATAAATTTTGATTGACTTTGTTAAAAGTCATCCCTCCTGTTAGTCCAATTTTGAACTTACTTTGTGACTCCTCTACTGGAGATTCAGTATCACTACTCTCAATTATAGAATCAATTACTTCTGATTCTTGAGCGGTTAGGAATGTAATTCCTAAAAAACAAATAATACAATAATATAATTTCATTTTTAAAATAATTTTTAGCGGAAGATTCTTCTTCCATTGATTAATAATAATTTTTGTTTCATGTTTTTCATAAAGTCGGCAAATCTACGGAATAAACATTTAATTTCAATGGGGAAAATGTAATTTTAACATTTAGAAATATTTTTTTTTACATAAGTCATTTAACAACAATGTATTTGATCGAAAAATAAATTAAAACTATCCATAACATCAATTTTAAGAGCGTTTGTTAAATTTTAAAAAAATCACAACATACAGTAATACAAACTACTAATAACACTTTTAGCTAAATGTCTAATAGTTTTATAAGCTTTCGCGCTAATCAGATAATTGGTGAATAATAATTTTAAAGAAAGGGAGATTTCATTATTTATTACACGTTAAAAAATCGATATTGTCCTAAAAAGAATGCTTTTTATAAGCACTACAAAATGACACTATATAGATACTGCAACTATTATATTCTTTCGAGTTTTATTAGTGTTATTTAGAATAGAACTATTGTGCAAAAAAAACATAGAAAATGTTTAATTTAGAAATGTTATTTAATCTGTCATGTAATTTTATTTTTTAAATTATTTAAGCTTTCATCGGGTTAAAATTACCTCCTAAAAATATTTTACAATGTTTATTTCCTAAATAACAACTGCGATTATTTGTTATTAACTGATTATCAGACATTAATTTTTTTTACGTAATTTTAGGTCAAGAAAAAAGTTGCGAAAAACAGGGGGAAAACCCCTATGACAAATTGTCTTATATACTGACACAATGTCGGTAAATTAATGTTTTTCTAGATTTGTTACTATTTGTGTTTATTCAAAAAACATTAAAATAAACAAGCTATCCGTCTTTTGATTTCTGACACAAAAGAGTACTATTTTATAAAAATGACCATCGGAAAATTATTAAGGTCAACCTCATAAATTACCTAACCAATAGTTTATATAAAAATTTATGACAGTCTCTTTTATCATACCAATTAGCAAAAACACCTAAGGCAATTAACTAATTAGAAATAGACATAATTAGTTAAGAGATTAAAAAAAACAGAAAACCAAAGCCTTTATCTCTTTATACTCTGAAAAAAAATATGTAGTTTGGTACTGTAATACTCCTTTTCGAGTTATGAGTAAAAGCAATTGGTATATTTTTGTATTAATATTCACTTTATATTCTTGTGATTATTTTATCCGTAAAAAAGAAAACAGAGAAGATATCTTTAAAACTGAATGGGATAAATTAAGCCTCAACGAAGTAGACGAGCCCCCTTTGTTTATTAACTGTAAAGATGAACCTACAGAAGAATTAAGAAGTTGTTTTAGGAACACAATAACCAAACACCTTCATAATTCCCTTAAAGAATACACCATCTCTACAAAAGAAGCCATTCATGACACAATTTGGATTCCTTTATTGATTACTAAAGAAGGGAAAATCTTTCTTGAAAATTTTAAATTACCCAATATCCTAAAAACACAACTTCCTGATTTCAGAAATCTCTTAGAAAAAAGCATCCATACACTACCCGAAATAAAACCAGCACATACACGAAGTACTCCCGTAACTACTCGTTATAAACTACCTCTTGTAATTAGTGTTAACTAACCACTATACTTATTATGAATTGCGTAATTTTGTGAAAATCCTAAATGCATTGGAAAACGAAAAAATTATATTAGGAATTGATCCAGGAACAACAATAATGGGATTTGGTTTGATTAAAGTAGTACAAAAAAAAATGTCTTTTTTACAACTAAATGAGCTACAACTCAGTAAATACGATGATCATTATCTAAAACTAAAACTTATCTTCGAGAGAACTGTCGAACTGATAGACACGTATAACCCTGATGAAATTGCTATAGAAGCACCATTCTTTGGTAAAAATGTACAATCTATGCTTAAACTAGGACGCGCACAAGGTGTAGCTATGGCTGCTGGATTAAGTCGTGAGGTGCCAATAACGGAATATTCTCCTAAAAAAATTAAAATGGCAATTACAGGCAATGGCAATGCTAGTAAAGAACAAGTCGCTAAAATGCTACAAAACCTTTTACACCTCAAAACATTACCAAAAAACCTTGACTCTACTGATGGATTAGCAGCAGCAGTTTGTCATTTTTATAATATGGGTCGAGCAGATATTACAGGTAAGAATTATACAGGATGGGGAGCTTTTGTGAAACAAAATGAAAAAAGAGTTGTATCTCCCAAAAAGATCAAATAAAACCTCCTGATAAAACAAAATCTAATGACAGAAAACAAAAACTCCTTCCTAAAAGAAAGATCAGGAGTTGGCATATACATTCACATACCATTTTGTAAACAAGCTTGCAATTATTGTGATTTTCATTTTTCAACTACACTAAAGAAAAAAAATGAAATGGTACAAGCATTATGTAACGAAATTATATTAAGAAAATCAGAGGTCAATATTCATGAAAACATAGAAACCATCTATTTCGGAGGCGGAACACCAAGCATATTATCTATTACAGATATTCAGTTAATCATAAACACAATATATAATAATTACCCTGTAACCAAAGACGTCGAAATCACTTTAGAAGCCAACCCAGATGACCTTACCGAAAAAAAAATAAAGGAATTAGCCAGTTCCACTAAAATAAACCGTCTAAGCATTGGTATTCAGTCTTTTTTTGAAAAAGACTTACAATTAATGAATCGCGCGCACAATGCTATAGAAGCAAAAAAAAGTTTATCCCTTGCTACTCATTACTTCCCTAATATTACAATTGATTTAATTTACGGCATTCCAAATATGACAACAGAAAACTGGAAAGAAAATCTTAAAATAGCCCTAGATTCAGGAGTGCCACATATATCTAGCTATGCTCTAACAGTAGAACCTAAAACAGCATTAGAAAACCTAATTAAAAAAGGAAAGATCACCCCAGTAAATGATATCATAGCTCAAAAACATTTTAAGATATTGGTTGAAACACTAGAAGAAAAAGGGTTTGAACAATATGAACTATCTAATTTTGGTAAACCTGGGTTTTATAGCAAAAATAACACAGCTTATTGGCAAGGAAAACGATACTTAGGTATTGGTCCTTCTGCTCATTCTTATGACGGACTTCGTAGAAGCTGGAATATCAATAACAATACAAAATATATAAAAGCAATTCTACAAAACGAATTACCTAGAGAAATTGAAGTTTTGACTACAATCGATAAATATAATGAATATGTAATGACTGGTTTGCGAACAAAATGGGGCTTGTCCTTAGAAAGAATAGAAAAGGATTTTGGAATCTCTTATAAAAACCACCTCCTTAAACAAGCAGAAAGACACCTAAAAAAAAATCTTTTAATAGTAAAAAAAGATGTTCTTTTAATTACTAAAAAAGGAAAATTTTTAAGCGATGGAATCGCAAGTGATCTTTTCTTAGTAAATTTAGCCTAATTTAAGCATTACTATTTGATCTAAAACAAACAACAACACTATAAAAACTGAATTACAGATATTTAACCACCTTTACCATAGCCTATTCTTGTTTTTTTAAACTCAGTTTGTATAAAAAGATGTTTTAACACATTGATACTAGCATTGTAATAGATTTAAACGATAAAACTTAAAGAACAAACACAAAACACGTTGACTAAATAGGAGAAAAACAACATGGAATTATTATTTATAGGACTATTGATAGGAGCATTTATTGCCTATTTTATTTTTACAAAATTAAGCGCAGCTAAAAACAAATCCTCCATACACACACAATCTGTTGTACTCATGGAAAAGATTAAAAGCGTATGTAAACTGGTTACCGTAGAAGGTGATTTTGCCGAAATATATCACTATGAAAATGTTAAAGAAAAATTTTTTAACCTTTTGGTTGGTAAAAAAAAAGCATTAATCTTAATCGACGCTAAAGCCTATATAGGTTTTGATTTATCTTTAGTTAAACTAGAAAGCGACACTAAAAACAAAAGCATTATCCTAACACATTTTCCACAACCCAAGTTACTGACTATAGAAACAGATGTTAAATATTATGATAAAAAAGAAGGTTGGTTAAATCCATTTACCTCTACAGACCTCACAGAAATAAACAAAGAAGCCAAACAATTTATTCTGGATAAAATCCCACAAAGTGGACTAATGGAGTCCGCCAAAAAAGAAGCCTTAACAGCTATTTCCTTAATGGAAACACTCGCAGAAGCAATTGGCTGGAAATTAGATTATACTGCATTAAAAATTGATCCCCAAACAGAAAAAGATAAGCTATTATAACTAACTTTTTATTTCAGTAATTTGTAATTTATGAATATCGAAGATTTTAGAACATATTGTCTTAAAAAAAAAGGAGTTACAGAATCATTTCCTTTCGATCAAACCACTTTGGTTTTTAAAGTAATGGGAAAAATATTTGCACTAACAGGAATAAACAACATCCCTTTTAGTGTCAACCTAAAATGCGCCCCAGAAAGAGCTATAGAACTCCGAGAATATCATTCAGAGGTTACTCCTGGATACCATATGAATAAAAAACACTGGAATACTGTTAACTTTTCTGGCACTTTAGCTACTAATATGCTATATGAATTAATAGATCACTCTTATGAATTAGTAATTACTAGCCTAACCAAAAAAGCGAAACAAGATTTAGAAAATTTATAATCAATATACCTAACTCTATATAGAAAAAAGTAACACCATTCTATATCTAATCTATATCTAAAATTAGGTGTTATTTAGATATAAAATTAAGAATAATAATTTATGAGCAATCCACATACGTTTTACAGGAATCAAATCGAAACACATACTATAGCTTTAAAAAAAGTGAAAAATCAGTTAGTATTATCCGGAATTATAAGGTTATTGGTATTTATAGCAATATCAACAAGTATTTATTATGGATACTCACACACCAAAATACTAATATCTAGCATGTTAATCGGCATTATAATTTTCACCTTTCTGGTTACTCGCCATGGCAATCTAACCTACACTAAGAATAAATTACAACAACTAATCAAAATAAATGAACTAGAACTTAATGTTATTGATGGTAATTATAGCGATTTGGATTCTGGAGCTGAGTTTATAAACCCATCACACCCATATAGTCATGATATAGATTTGTTTGGAGAACGATCTTTCTTTCAATATATCAACCGTACAACAACTGCAGCAGGCAAAAACAAACTCGCATCAATCTTATCCAGAAACTCTATAATTGAAATAGAAAAAAAACAAGAAGCTATTAACACCCTTTCTAAACTACCAAAATGGAGACAAGAATTTAGCGCAATATCTGCTTTAGTAAGCATAACAGTTTCTATATCCGTTATAAAAGATTGGCTCCAAAACTACACTTCTTTTGTCCCTAAAATAATGCGGATTCTACCTATAATTTTTTCAACAATCTCTTTGATTGTTATATCCCTACTATTTCTTGAAATCATCACATTTAAAGTGTTTTTGCTTTGGTTTTTTATCGGTCTTGCCATTACTGGCACACAACTAAAAAAAATCAATCTATTATATAACCAATCCAATCAAGTTAAAGACACATTCCAACAGTATTATAAACTTGTAGACCAAATTGAGAAAACTAATTTCCCCTCTACTCTACTTAGAGAACAACAGCAGATAGTCGTTAATAATAAAGAAAAAGCCTCCCATACATTAAAACAATTTGCTAAAATTCTTCATGCATTTGACCAACGTAATAATATGTTATTTGGCTTTTTAGCCAATGGACTATTACTTTGGGATCTACATCAAAGTTATAAAATCGAGAAATGGATAACAGCATATCATGATAAGGTTATCAAATGGTTTGATATCATAGCCACCTTTGATGCCTATAACTCATTAGCCAACTTTAGTTTTAATCATCCTAACTACATATACCCTAAGTTAGTATCTACAAACATACTTTTAAAAGCAAAAGAACTAGGGCATCCTATGCTTAATCCAGAAAAAAGAATCGATAACGATATTACCATCGATAGAGAACAATTTCTGATAATTACAGGAGCTAATATGGCTGGAAAAAGTACTTTTTTACGAACAGTAGCATTACAAATTGTAATGTCTAATATAGGACTGCCTATTTGTGCCAAATCTTGCGAATACAACCCCATAAAGCTAATTACCAGCATGCGCACTTCAGACTCTCTTAGCGATGATGCTTCTTATTTCTTTTCAGAACTTACCCAACTAAAAAAGATTGTTGATGCCATTAAAGAAGATGAATATTTTATAATATTAGATGAAATTCTAAAAGGAACTAATAGTAAAGATAAAGCTGCCGGATCCAGAAAATTTGTAGAAAAACTTGTCGGTGCTAATGCCACAGGGATTATCGCAACACATGATCTAAGCCTTTGCGAAATATCATCAGAATTAGCACAAGTAAAAAACCGATTCTTTGACGCACAAATTATAGAGGATGAACTGTTTTTTGATTATAAATTTAAAAATGGAATCTGCCAGAATATGAATGCATCATTTTTATTAAAAAAGATGGGTATCGTGTAAACTTTTCTTGTATTCTGATGGAGTAACACCTTTAATAGCCTTAAACTTTCTATTAAAGTTAGATAAATTTTTGAACCCACTATCAATAGCGGACTCTAATATTGTAATCTCATCATTATTAGACAATAAACGACAAGCATTCTCTATACGAACCTCTATTAAAAACTGAAAAAATGTCTTGTTAGTTCTGTCTTTAAAATATCGACAAAACGCATTAGGTGTCATATTTGCTAATTCAGCAACTTCATTAAGTGTAATATCTCTATTAAACGAATCCATAACCAACTGAAAGACGTTTGCCATCCTTTTACCTTGATTACTAGTGTATTTTTTCTCTGAAATAAATGTAGATATTGTTTCTATTTTAGAAGTACTCAATAACTTTAAAATTTTCAAAAAGACGATAAACCTATCTAATTTATTTTGTATACCAACTATTTTTAAAAACTGTTCTTTTATTTCTTCTTTTTTCGAAAGAACTTTTATACCATAAGAAGAATTATCAAAAAAATAAGACAACTCATCAAACTCAGGTAATTCAAAAAAAGAAACTCCAAAAGATTCTTTGCTAAAAAAAAGAGAAATCATGTACGATTCATCAGAAGAAAAAGCACTTTTAAGAACATGAGAGACTCCACTTCCAAAAACTATAATATCTCCTTGATAATAATTAGAAATAGTATCCCCTACAATTAAACTTCCTTCTCCTGAAACAATTAAAGAAATCTGAATTTCTTCATGTTGATGTAGCTTATCATAAAAAACAAGTTCTTTATCTTCCTGAACGATTAAGGTATCCGTACTTTTTTTTGGTATTTTAAAAGGTAAAACTTTCATTATCCTAAAGGGATCATCATTAGAGCATTTTTATACTATTTTCAATTTATATACTATTTTTAACAATAATCAAAAGACTTCTAGAAACAACCTCAAACTATCAATCCTCCTGATTTATATACAACATGTATATTCTCATAAAAGTATATCGGCAATTACAATAAAGACCAATAAAAACTATTGTTCTAAAATTGAAGACTTTAATCTAATATACAATTTTTAGGCACACGTTTAAAAATAAATAATTCTTAATTACTCAACCCGTATCAAAATAACACCATCTAACACTTTTTTTTTGTTACACTTCTCCCAAAACAAACAAAAAACAGATCAATATTACTCACTAATTTCAATTTATTTCCCTTAAGAGGTAAAATAGTACACTATGTTGGTAATTTTCAAGCATATTCTAGTTTGATTAAGCTATATATTTGGCTTGAATACAACACATTAATTAAAAAACAACTTCCATTATGACAATAAATTGGAGAGGCGTAATGCCAGCAGTGACCACTAAGTTTACTAACGAAGACACCTTAGACCTTGCTACGTTTGAAATAAATATCAAAGCACAATTAGAAGCTGGAGTTCACGGTATCATACTAGGAGGAACCCTTGGTGAAGCCAGTACATTAAGTGATGAAGAGAAAAGAACACTAGTAAGAACAACTGTAAGTATTGTAAACGATGAAATCCCTGTAATTATCAACATTGCAGAGCAAACCACAAAAAAAGCAATTGAAGTAGCCAAAATAGCCAAAGAAGATGGTGCAAAAGGATTAATGATATTACCTCCTATGCGGTATAAAGCCTCTGATAGAGAAACAATCACTTATTTTAAAGCTATTGCAGACAGTACGGATCTACCAATAATGATATATAACAACCCTATAGATTATGGTATTGAGGTAACTTTAGACATGTTCGAGGAATTATTGACAGAATGTCCAAATATCCAAGCAGTAAAAGAATCAACCAGAGACATTACTAATGTTACACGAATGCGTAATCGTTTTGGCAATAGAATTAAAATTTTATCCGGAGTAGACACACTAGCTTTAGAAAGTTTACTAATGGGTGCAGATGGATGGGTTGCTGGGTTAGTAGACGCTTTCCCTAGAGAAACAGTTGCTATTTATGAATTAACCAAAGCTGGCAGAATCCATGAGGCTATAAAAATATATCGATGGTTTATGCCATTATTAGAATTAGACATAAATGCGCGATTAGTTCAAAATATTAAACTAGCCGAAGTAGCCACAGGATTAGGCACAGAAAACGTGAGAGCTCCTCGCCTTCCACTAGCTGGAGAAGAAAGGAAAAAAGTTTTAAATATCATAAAAAAGGCACTAGAAACGCGCCCAGTATTACCTCTTTATAAAAATTTACAAGTTTTAGCCTGATTTATTATGAAGTAGTTTAAACTTTTTTGATTCTGGCGAAAAATAAGTGTTTTTTGCACTTCATAGCAGCGCTACGAGGTAATAAAAAGACGAAAAATTAGTGAAAAAGAACATTTTTATAGCGAATTAAAAAAAGTTTAAACCACTTCTATATCTAAAATTTTACCCCCAAACTTGTTTACACTTTTATACCATTAAATGACACCCCTAAAAGTGTAAATAAGTTCCATTTAGATATAAAAAACCTAAAAAAACAAACTCAAAAAACTAAGAAGATGATGCAGAAGAAAAAAGAACATTTCAAATCTGAAATGATTCTAAAAGATTATCAAAAAACTCACAATTTAATATGTAGTGATTTCGCTAATTTATTAAAACTAACTCTAGAACAACAACACAATAATAAACTATTCAAAACTTTATACCGAATTTGTTTACAGGAATTATGCTCATTAATCGAATCTGACTTATCCAACATAAATAAACTAGGTAATTATTATGATTTTAAAGAGAGTAATGAATTTATTGATGATTTTAAAAAAACTTTTGTACAAAAGTTTAAAACTTGGGGAGAAGAAAAAATTCAAAAAGGAGATGTCGAAACCAAACTTGATCGATTAAAATCTATTAAAGAAGAAAGAGATACTATACTATATCATATAAATCAAAATATTATTGACCCTGTTACTTTAGAAAATTTTAACAGAATAAAAGTAATATTTGATGACTATGAAAATTTAATCCATGAATTATTGAGCAAGTTTAATTTAAACACAGAATTTAATAAACTAACAACTTAATTAATCTGATTGTTTAACTATTGTAAAAACATTTGGATAAGATTATAGTTTCTTAATTATTATTAAAAAACAAACCAAAAAACTCCAAATTATCTTTAAATTTATTCAAAAAACAATGATAACAGGAAAAAACTATATAGGAAATAAATTATCAGCCAAAGGAACCAACACCTTCAGAACATTTAATCCTAAACTGAATATTGAAAACAACCACATATTTCATGAAGCCACATCTCAGGAAGTAGATGAAGCAGTAGAATTGGCTCATCAAGCCTTTAAGGAATATCGAAATACTTCAGGAAAGAAAAGAGCTGAATTCTTAAATACTATTGCTGATGAGATAATGAATCTAGGAAATGAATTAATTGAAGCATATACTTCAGAATCAGGACTACCAGAAGGAAGAGCCATAGGAGAAAGAGGCAGAACAGTTTCTCAACTAAGATCATTTGCAGAATTAGTTATTAATGATGATTGGAGAGAAATCTCTATAGATACCGCCATACCTGATAGGCAACCAATCCCAAAATCAGACATAAGAAAAATGTATATACCCTTAGGTCCAGTAGTAGTATTTGCAGCAAGTAACTTTCCCTTAGCCTATTCTACAGCAGGAGGAGACACTGCAAGTGCATTAGCATCTGGTTCTCCAGTGATAGTAAAATCTCACTCAATGCATTCAGGAACTGGAGAATTAGTCGCGTCAGCTATAATAAAAGCAGCAGAAAAAACAGGAATGCCAAATGGTGTGTTTTCTAACATTGCAGGTAGTGGCAAAATTGTTGGAGCAGCTTTAGTAAAACATCCCAAAATAAAAGCCGTAGGTTTTACAGGTAGTATATCTGGCGGAAGAGCACTATTTGATCTTGCAGCAGATAGAGAGGAGCCAATACCTGTGTTTGCAGAAATGGGTAGTATTAATCCAGTAATTATAACACCAAATGCAATATCCAAAAGAGGAGATACAATTGCATCAACTTACGCAAACTCTATTACTTTAGGCACTGGTCAATTTTGTACTAATCCTGGATTAATTCTGACCATAGACAATGGCGAAACAAATAATTTTATTAAAGACCTCGCCACAAAAGCAGCTGCAATTGCACCTCAATGTATGCTACACCCAAATATCAAAAAAGATTTTGTAAAAAATGGAACCTCCATCTCCTCTCAATCAGGCGTTGAAATAGTAACAGAAGTAATGGATGAAGTTTTACCTAATTTTGTGTCCTCACAAATATCGACAGTATCGGGTAATGATTTCTTGATAAACCCTAAAATGCATCAAGAAGTTTTTGGACCATTTTCATTAGTTGTCAGATGCAAAAACGAATCCGAACTAATCAAAATCATCGATGGTATTGATGGTCAGTTAACGGGTACTATCATTGCAGAAGAGTCGGATTATACAAACATTACTCCTATAATAAATGCACTTCAGGACAGAGTTGGGCGAATTGTTTTTAACGGAGTGCCAACTGGCGTAGAAGTATGCCCTTCTATGACACACGGAGGACCATATCCAGCCTCATCAGACTCTCGTTTTACAGCTGTCGGAACAAACTCTATCAAACGTTGGGTAAGACCATTTTCATATCAAGACTTTCCTAAATCATTACTACCAGAAGCTTTAAAGTAAAATGTCAATACATAAAACTTTTTTTTGTGTGGATGCACATACCTGCGGCAACCCTGTTAGGGTTGTTGCAGGAGGTGGTCCCAACTTAATAGGAAAAAACATGTCTGAAAAAAGACAACATTTTCTAAAAGAATACGATTGGATTAGAAAAGGATTAATGTATGAGCCTAGAGGACACGATATGATGTCAGGAAGCATATTGTTCCCACCAAGCAACCCTGAAAATGATTTTGGAATTTTATTTATCGAAACCTCAGGATGCCTACCCATGTGTGGTCATGGCACCATTGGGACTATTACAGTCGCTATAGAAGAAGGGCTTATTACACCAAAAACAAAAGGGAAAATAAAAATGGAAGCTCCTGCTGGATTAATCAATATAGAATATCAACAAACCGAAAAAAAGGTGGATTGGGTACGCCTTACCAATGTAAAATCTTATCTGGCAGCAGAAGGCTTAACAATAGATTGTCCAGAATTAGGAGAATTAACCTTTGATGTTTCTTATGGAGGAAATTATTACGCCATAATAGACCCTCAAAAAAACTTCTCTGGCATACAAGACCTTACTGCCAGCAAAATCATTCAGTACAGTCAAGAAGTTCGAAGCAGTATTAATCAAAAATACCCTAATATGTTTATTCATCCAGAAAACGAAACCATTAGAGATGTTAGTCATATGCTATGGACAGGAACACCACTAGATTCAACTTCTTCTGGGCGAAATGCCGTTTTTTATGGTGATAAAGCAATCGATAGATCTCCTTGTGGCACCGGAACTTCTGCAAGAATAGCACAATTATTTGCTAAAGGAAAATTAAAAATTGGCGAAGATTTTGTTCACGAAAGTTATATCGGAAGCAAATTTATTGGGAGAGCCATTGAAGAAACCACATTAAATGGTCATAAAGCCGTTATACCAAGTATTCAGGGCTGGGCGAAAGTTTATGGTTATAACAACATTCTGATTGATGATGATGACCCTTATGCTTTTGGTTTTCAAGTAATCTAAAAAAGCAATTCAAGAACACATATAAAAAATCAAAAAACTTTGAGTAAAGAAATAAGTGTAATAGGAGGTGGTATAATAGGGCTATGTTCTGCATATTACTTAGCAAAAGAAGGATACCAAGTAACCGTTTTTGACAAAAGTGATATGACCGACGGGTGCTCATATGGCAATGCTGGAATGATTGTACCTTCACATATTATCCCATTAGCCCAACCAGGTATGATTGCACAAGGTATTAAGTGGATGTTTGATAGTCAAAGTCCATTTTATGTAAAACCAAGATTAAATGCGGAGTTAATAAAATGGGGGATACAATTTTATAAAAAAGCGAATAAAACACATATAGAAAAATCTATGCCAGCACTTCGTGATTTATCTTTATTAAGCAAAGAATTATATCAGGATTTTGCAAAACAAAATGACTCCTTTTCCTATGAAGAAAAAGGGCTTTTAATGCTTTTTAAAACCGAAAAAACAGCAGAAGAAATCTATCATGAAGGAAAAACAGCAGAACGATTAGGCTTGTCCGTAAGTTATTTATCCAAAGAAGAGGTGGCATTACTAGAGACAGGAACAAAAACTAATGTACTCGGCGGAATGCTCTATACCTCAGATGCCCATTTATACCCTCAAAAATTTATGGAATTCATAAAAAAAGAACTTTATAAATTAAATGTGATAATCCAAGCAAATACCACCGTTGTGGATTTTAAAATTGAAAATAATACAGTTTCAGAAATAACCACGGATAAAGGAAATTTTAAAACAGATGAAGTTGTATTAGCCACAGGTTCATGGAGTCCAAAGCTCGCCAAGAAATTGAATACATCTATTTCTCTTTTACCTGGAAAAGGATACAGTTTTACTTTAAAAAACAAAGAAAACAAACCCTCAATACCTTCCATTTTATGTGAAGGAAAAGTGGCAGTAACTCCAATGGAGAACGATATTCGTTTTGGGGGAACCATGGAAATAACCCATGCCGCCGATAACGAAATAAATCAAAACAGAGTACAAGGTATTATTAATTCTGTAAATGAATTTTATCCAGAATTAAATATAAAAATGCCCAAAAAAGAAGATATTTGGTATGGGTTTAGACCATGTACCCCTTCTGGACTTCCAATAATAACAAAATTAGATAAAATAAAAAATATCACTTTAGCTACTGGTCATTCTATGATGGGGCTTAGCTTAGCTCCTGCCACTGGTAAAATAATTTCAGAAATTATAGCCAATAAACCAACGTCTGTTTCTATATCAATGTTTGATTTGTAAATATTTCTTTTTACTTACTAATCGATAATCACGCTAGATTTTTCTTTATGGGTTTACTACAGCCCACCCCTATTCGATAGGAGGAGCTTATTTTTTAGTAATAAAACATCTTCTCTAAACAAAAGATGAAATGTATTAGTATAAGAATAGCCACCTTTTTATTACTTTTAGAAAAAATTACGGAATAATTATGCAAAAAATCCAATCCTATATTCAGGAACACAAAGATCGTTTTATTAACGAGCTGCTAGAACTACTTAGAATACCATCTGTTAGTGCCGACAAAACTTATAAAAAAGATGTAATAAGAACTGCAGAAGAGATAAGTGAATGTTTAAAAAAAGCTGGATGTGATACGGTAGAAATATGCGAAACACCTGGGTATCCTATCGTTTATGGAGAAAAAATAATTGACCTAAAATTACCCACCATATTAGTATATGGACATTATGATGTACAGCCAGCAGATCCATTAGAACTGTGGGAGAGTACTCCTTTCGAACCCATAATTAAAAAAACAGATATTCATCCAGAAGGAGCAATATTTGCTCGAGGAGCCTGTGATGATAAAGGACAAATGTATATGCATGTTAAAGCAATGGAATTAATGACCAAAACAGGTCAATTGCCCTGCAATGTTAAATTTATGATCGAAGGAGAAGAAGAAGTTGGTAGCGAAAGTTTAGGTTGGTTTGTAAAACGCAATCAGGATAAACTTGCTAATGATGTGATATTGATTAGTGATACAGGAATGATTGCTCAAGATGTACCCTCAATAACCACTGGGCTTAGAGGTCTGAGTTACATAGAAGTAGAAGTTACAGGACCTAATAGAGATTTACATAGTGGTTTATATGGAGGAGCTGTAGCCAATCCTATTAATATTCTTACCAAAATGATAGCCTCATTACATGATGAAAATAATAGAATTACTATACCTGGTTTTTATGATAAAGTAGAAGAACTTACCAAAGAAGAAAGAGAAAAAATGGCAAAAGCCCCCTTTTCTCTAGAGGCATATAAAAAATCTTTAGATATTAAAGCGGTATATGGAGAAAAAGGGTATACTACTAATGAAAGAAACTCTATTAGACCAACACTTGATGTAAATGGTATCCGGGGAGGCTATATAGGGGAAGGTGCCAAAACGGTAATACCTAGTAAAGCATCAGCCAAAATTTCTATGAGACTAGTTCCTAATCAAGATTGGAAAGAAATCACAGAATTATTCAAAACACATTTTCAGAATATTGCCCCTAGTGCAGTTACTGTGAAAATAACACCTCATCATGGTGGGCAAGGATACGTTACTCCGATTGACAATATCGGATATAAAGCTGCGAGTATGGCTTATAAAGACACATTCGGAAAAACTCCAATTCCTCAAAGAAGTGGAGGCAGTATCCCCATAGTTTCATTATTCGAAGAAGAACTAAAGAGCAAGACTATTCTTATGGGATTTGGTCTAGATAGCGATGCTATTCACTCTCCTAATGAGCATTTTGGTATTTTTAATTATTTAAAAGGTATAGAAACAATTCCATTATTTTATAAATATTTCACAGAACTGAGTAAGCAATAAATCCATAGGATTTACAACATAAAAAACAGATTACTCCTTCAAAATAGTATAATACTAGAAACATATACTTTCTGTATCCGTAATCTTTTTAAAATATTTTTTTTGAGAAGAATAGACTATTTTTGGAACTATTATAAAAAAACAAAAATGAGAGTACTCATCCCTTTAGCTTTTCTAATTTTACTATGCTTTGGCTGTAAAAAGAAAAACACTTCAACTACACAAATTGAAACTACAATAAACCAACTGGATAGTCTATCCGTTGAAAAAACAGACAAGAAATTACTCTCTCTCTCTACAGAAGCTACAGAAGACCTTGCCTCTTTTGAAGATTTTCAAAACCTAAAAAATATTATTTTGACTATGAGTAAATCTAATCCGTTTTATGTTCAAAAATACGCTGATAGTGTTAGTCTTATAATTCAAACGGTAAAAGAAAACCTAACAAGTGACCTCAAGATAAACCCTATAACCTCTCGCTTTGTAGTATTGTCTACAGAATCTGGCTTATTGAAAGAAATTGCTAATAAAAAGCAACCTAATTCTAAAAAACTAATGGGCGCTAATGCACGTTTAATTATTGCTTATAATAGTTTAGTAACTCAGTTAAATGAATTTTCATTAGCTATCCCGGAGAACATTGAGAAAGAATTACTAAGAAATAATAAAACTCATAAAGATTCATCAACAAATACTAACTAATGTAATATAAATTAAACCGCACAATTATGAATAAATCTGTAGTGATCCTTCTATTAATTTTTCATGGAATTTGCTTTTCCCAACAAAAAGAGGATACTAAAACTAATGCTAGAGATAACGAATTAGAGCTAAATGATGTAGTAGAAAAATGGCATAAAGCTGCTGCCGAAGCTAATTATAAAGCTTATTTTAATCTGATGGACGAACATTCTATCTTTATAGGTACAGATCCCACAGAAAATTGGAATTACGACGAGTTTAAAGCTTATGCTAAACCTTATTTTGACAAAGGTAAAGCTTGGAGTTTTACTACTTTAGAAAGAAACGTTTTTACTGAAAACAACTCTACTTTAGCTTGGTTTGATGAATTACTAGATACACGTACGGGAATCTGTCGTGGTAGTGGAGTATTGCAAAAAACCGAAAATGGATGGAAAATAAAACACTATGTTTTATCGATTACCATACCAAACGAAAATGCTAAAGAAATCACTACCATTAAATCCGTTTTTGACACTGATCTAATAAAAAAATTAAAAACCAAAAAAAAAATAAATTAGCAATAATACTTTATTACTCTTATCTCTGAAGTGGTTTAAACTTTTTTGATTCTGGCGAAAAAACAATTATTTTTTACTCAATTGAAGTCTTTTTTGCACTTCATAGCAGCGCTACGAGGTAATAAAAAGACGAAAATTTAGTAAAAAAGAACATTTTTATAGCGAATTGAAAAAAGTTTAAACCACTTCTCTATGTAGATATTAACAGTCACCCCACTACATTGAATATTTTAGTGAAAAAATAAAATTTCGTCCTGCTGCTGCAATACCAGAAGAATAAGACCGATACCTTTGGTCAGATATATTCTCTACAGCTAATGTTAATAGAACATTTGGGATAATTCGATATTGCCCTCTAATATTTAATGTATACCATAAAGGAGTATATGGTTTTCCATCTTCGTCTTTAGCATACAAATAATCTTTACTTTGCTCTGATGGAGATAAATCTCCAAATTTTAATTCTCCGTTATAATTAACAAAAGCATCTAAGGTTAATTTTTGGTTTTGGTTTTTATAAATTAAATGAGCGTTTGCAAATTCTGGAGAAACATGTCTCGATGGAGCTGAATCCCCATTATCTAACTCCTCTTCTCCTCCCACATAAGTATATTGAGAAGTGAATAAAAGATTTCTTAGAAAATTATAGCGAATCCCTGCTTCAATACCATAAACTCTAGCAAAAGCAGCATTTTGTATAGCTTGCACATTGCTCTTTTCTCCTTTATACACTATCTCTTTTTGACCATTTATACTAAAATCCCTTCGAACTAATGCATCTGTCAAGTAAGTGTAATATGTTGCCACATCAACAGTAAAGTTTTTAGTAACACTTGCTCTTAAACCCAATTCTCCATTATAAGCATATTCATTTTTTAAATCAGAATTAGGAACCACTACAGACCCTGGCTCTGAATCAAATATTTTTCCAACATCATCCACATTAGGAGATCTAAATGCCGTAGAAAAATTTAATTTCCAATGCAATATATTATTAGGCAACCAACTTATTCCTGCTGTTCCCGTTAGCGCACCAGTATTAATATCAGCTTTGGTAAAGGGAATTTTAAAATATGTTGTGTCTATTATTGAGTTTAGTATGATTTGATTATACCGCAGCCCTGTTTGTAATCTTAATTTTTCATTCACTTTGTGTTTAAGACTATAATATACTGCAAAAGATTGCCATTTAGACCCATCTGGATAACGAGAGGCTGCTTGGGACAATTCATTTGTTTTTATATTAACCTCTGATCCTCTAGAGCCAACCTTGTTAAACACATACTCCCCTCCATAATGCAATGCCGTCTTGTTACTAAATTTAGTTTCAAAGTCCAAGTTCAGAGACAAGGCATCTACTTCTTCTTCTGTTTTCTGTAGAATATCTTTACCAAAATTTCTATCATTTCTACTTTCCTCAAACTTTTGATATGCTGATGTGATTTGCATTTTGTCATAAAAAAAACCTTTAGACTTCTGTGTTACTTGTATATTTCCCATAATCCAGCGCTGCGGTCCATAATACCATTCTGCGGATTTTAAAACCCCTTTGCTATATCTTATTAAACGATCATAACGAGGGTAATCTGTCGTAGTTGTGTAAATAAATCCTGCATCAATATCCCAATTAGCATTTGGCACAAATCTTATTTTTTGCAAAAAATTTATTTGATCATATCCAGTATATACTTGCTTTTCAGGATTCTTGTTTTGTTTTACAATATCTTTACCATTTATTGTTTCAACATATTCTAGGCGTAAATAATCATCTGATCCACGACTACCCATTTTTAAATCATCAAAATCTGTATAGCTTACACTAGTAAAAAAAGCCCATTTATCTAGACCAATATTAAAATCAATATGACCTGATTTTTCTTCACTAGCACTAGCGTATCTAGCAAGGGCGTTCCCTTTAAATTTTCTTTTAGAAACATCCAAAACTTGAGGTTTTGTGGTATAAAAGTTCATGACCCCCCCAACTGCATCACTACCATACACTACAGAACCTGGACCTAATATAACTTCGGTACGCTCTATTGTAAAAGGATCTACAGATATAACATTCTGTATATTACCTCCTCTAAATATTGCATTATTCATACGCACACCATCTACGGTCAACAACAATCTATTAGTAGAGAACCCTCTAATAATTGGGCTACCTCCTCCCAACTGGCTTTTCTGAACAAAGACTTGTCCACTACTTTCTAACAAATCAGCAGATGTCTGGGGGTTTGCAATTGTTATTTCATTAGAGGATATACTTACTATTTTCTGAGTAATATCTTTAGTTTCTTCTTCCCATTTGGACACTGATATAACCACTTCAGAAAGCGTATTCTCATCAACAGCTAAATAAACAATATTATTGTTATTTTTTACTAGTTGTAATTTAGAAAAACTAGTTGTGACATGGGATACATGGGTAAAATATATTATTTCTTCTTCTGAGAAAACAGAAATATCCGCTTTCCCTTCCGCATCTGTAATGGTGCTTTTCGATTTATCGTTGTTATAAATAGATACATTAGGAATGGGACTGTAGGAAGATTCACTTAATACAGTTATGTTTTGAGCATTATTTTTAAACACAAAAAATAAGCTAAATAAAACAAACAAAAATAATCGTATCATCTAATTAAAAATTTCGGTTAATATTTTTAATGATTTGGGCTTTTTAAAGTCATACAAATGTAGTTCATAATACACTAAAATTACACTAACAATTTCCGTTTTCAAACTCTTAGGCAACCTGCTCAATGTACGACTCCCTCGGAGCCATGAAGACGGGCTGGAAGCCGCCCATCTTCATCGAGGCGTGGCAGAGAAAGCCGCAACGTTTGGCAAAACGCCTGGCGTGCGATGGGAATGGGCATGGTTATCCCCACCGTTCAGTTTGCAGCCGTCATCTTCGGCTTCCTGCTTCTGTGGCAGTCGTTCCTGCCGTTGGGGCTGGCGCTGATCTGCGTTGCCGCCGCCGGGAGCGGGGTGCATCTGATGTCGCTTCTGCGGGTCTATGGTCTGTGTGGCGCACCGCGCATTGCTACGGTCTTTCATCCCGCCGGCTGCTGGGTGATCGCGTCGGTGATGTTCGCCGCGGCACGGGATCTGAAGAACCGCAGGCCGATGGTCTGGGCTCATGAGGAGTACATACTCGAGCCGCGGTATTGACGGATACGAACGTAGCTGCCGCCTGCTTTCCTGCGACTGCCATGAAGGGCTGACAGGTTCATGCGCATCTGCTGACCAACGATGACGGTATCGACGCACCGGGCATTGTCGCCCTGGTGAAGCGCTTGAAGGGCTGGGGGAGATTATCACCATCGCCCCCCGCACAATGCAATCGGCGGCCAGCCATGGCATAACCTTCACCCACCCACTTCTCACCGAGAAAGTCATCGTAAACGATCGTATGGACGGCATCGCGGTGGGCGGCCGGCCGGCCGACTGCGTGAAGGTCGCCCTTCGCGCGATCTGGCAGGAGAAGTTCGGTGAGGACGCCACCCCGAGTTTGACCATCAGCGGCATGAACAACGGCGCGAATGTTGGAATCAATGTCATCTACTCCGGCACCGTGGCGGCGGCGGTTGAAAGCGCCCATTCTGGGCGTGCCCACAATCGCCGTTCAGCCTGCACACCCCCGACAAGGCCAGGGCTCGCTACGGGAGGGCTGGTCAGGTCACCAGCGTCATCGACCGAGTTCTGGAACACGAACTGGACATGCACGGCGTGGTCAATATCAACATTCCCCGTACGGAAAGCGACGATGCGCCGATGCCCCCGATCCGCGTGGCGAAGATGAACACGGCACCCAGAATGGGCGCCGAACGCCGTGTCAGCCCGGCGGGACAGGTTCATTACTGGAGCCGCAGCAATAGCCTCGTCTTCCACCATGCCCCGGACTCGGATGCCGAAGTTCTCGCCGAGGGTTGTGTGACCATCACGCCGCTGACCTACAACTTGACAGACTACGCCCGCCTCCAGACCTGGCGCGGCGCTTCGCCGGCGATGAGTGAGTCGCGCGAAGCCGCGCGAGAACTGGTCTTGCGTTAGTGCAGAGCGCAGGGGGTTGAGGACAATGCGTAACTCCACTTCGATGGTCTGCTCGCCCTTCAGTTCGGTCAGCGGCTTCCCCGATGCACGCCAGCGATAGAGGCTACTGCGAAGGAACTCATCGATGAGGGGATCGCCTGAACTCTGGAGAATCCTCGCGAGCAGGGGGACGCCGTCGGATGCGAACTGGATCTCGACCAGGGGATTGCCCGGGGCGGAAGTGAGCATAATGAGATGCGTGAAGTCGGGTTACGCATTGTCCTCAACCCCCGCGCTCCGCACTAACGCAAGACCGGTCTCGCGCCGCTTCGCCCCGAGACTCACTCATCGCCGGCGAGGCGCTGCGCGCGCCAGTTGGAGGCGGCCGTAGTCTGTCAAGTTGTAGGTCAGCGGCGTGATGGTCACACAACCCTCGGCGGCAGACTTGGCTCAGATCCCGAGTCCGGGGCATGGTGGGTAAAGACCAGGCCATCGCCGGCGCTCCAGGTGGTGAACCTGTCCCGCCCGGGCTGACACGGCGTTCGTAGGCGTCGATTCCGGGTGCCGTGTTCATCTGCGCCACGCGGATCGGGGGCATGGGCGGCTCGCTTTCCGGTACAGGGGGCCATATTGACCACGCCGTGCGGTCTGAGTTCATAGTTCGT
>CAVYIL010000033.1:0-8904 GCA_963768325.1 uncultured Flavobacteriaceae bacterium
TGAATATGTTTTGTGTTGGTTAAGAAGATCCTTATATATAGGGATTTTGTATTATAAAGAATCAACTTCAATACTATGTTTTAAAAATGAACTGTTATTTTTTTCATTTTCTCACAAATTATACTTGGTTAAAAATTGATCATTGTCAGTTGTTTCAACTGTATTTTAAAATAAAGTTCCGTTAAAAACGAATTATCCCAATGGAGAATCTAATTATCTTTGTCGGTTCAAAAAGAAAAAATGCTTTACCAATACACAAAAGAATTTAAGTATAATCTTAAACTTGCAGCACCAGTAATTTTAGGCATGTTAGGACATACTTTTGTAGGATTAATCGATAATATAATGGTAGGGCAATTGGGTACTGCAGAGTTAGCAGCTGTATCACTTGGTAATAGTTTTATGTTTATAGCTATGTCCATAGGAATTGGTTTTTCTACTGTGATAACTCCATTGGTAGCAGAAGCAGACGGCGAAAATAATTTCGCAAGTGGTAAATCGTCGTTTAAACATGGTTTGTTTTTGTGTACAACATTAGGAGTAGTTTTGTTTTTTGCTATTCTAGCTGCAAAGCCCCTAATGTATTTAATGAAACAACCTAAAGAGGTAGTAGAATTAGCAATTCCTTATCTAGATTTAGTAGCATTTTCATTAATTCCATTAGTAGTATTTCAAGCATTTAAGCAATTTTCTGAAGGGTTATCTATGACCAAATACCCAATGTATGCAACATTGGTAGCTAATATTGTTAATGTAGTATTAAATTACCTATTTATTTTTGGAAAATTTGGATTTCCTGAATTAGGAATTGTAGGTGCTGCTTTTGGTACAATGGTGTCAAGGTTTGTAATGCTTTTGTATTTATGGATTATTCTAAAAAATAAAGAAAAGTCCAGAAAATACGTTACTGCAATTAAATTTTTTACTTTAGAAAATGATATGTTAAAAAAAATAATATCCATAGGATTACCATCTGCTTTACAAATGTTTTTTGAAGTTGCAATTTTTACCGCAGCAATATGGTTATCTGGTATTTTAGGCAAAAATTCTCAAGCAGCCAATCAGATTGCATTAAATTTATCCTCCATGACATTTATGGTCGCAATGGGAATAAGTGTAGCAGCCATGGTTAGGGTAGGGAACCAAAAAGGGTTAAAGCAATTTACAGAATTACGAAGAATTGCATTTTCTCTCTTTCTTCTAACAGTTTTTATTGATATTATTTTTGCACTATTTTTTATAGTAGGTAATGAATTTTTGCCCAAAATCTATTTAGACTCAGATGATGTAATGAATTTTGCAGATAACACCGAGGTTATTACAATTGCTGCTAAGCTATTACTAATCGCTGCCTTATTTCAATTATCTGACGGTATTCAAGTAGTTGTCCTAGGAGCGTTAAGAGGTCTACAAGATGTTAAAATACCTGCTCTAATTACTTTTATAGCATATTGGGTAGTTGGTTTTCCTGTTAGTTATTATTTAGGACTACACACTTCATATGGAAATTCTGGAATATGGATAGGTCTATTAGCAGGACTAAGTACATCAGCCATTTTACTATCATTAAGATTTAATTATTTAAGTAAAAAATTGATAAAAAAGCAAACACTATAAATAGAAAAAAAACATTTTTTTGAAAGTTTTTACAATATAGAAATAGTTAGTTCGTTTTTTAAATGTATTTATCGCAACAACCCTTTTTATAAGAAATAAAAAACAATTTAACTATAATATTAAGAAATATTTAACTATATTTCGGTTTAAAAGAGAAAAAAAATGAAAATCCCTAAATCTAAATTTTACTTTTTATTCTTGATATTAAATATAGGTTTAATCCATACTATTGAGAGTCAAAGAAACTTAATACCTAACCCTAGTTTTGAGATCACAAACCCCTCTGTTAAGAAAATAAAAATGGCAATGCAAAACTTTGATATAATGGATAGCTGGAAAGCCACTATTAACTCTCCAGATGCTTTTCATCCAAACATAGAAAATATTAATTTCATTCATAAATCCCCAAATTTTTTAAAACAATTTGGAGTACAAGAACCAAGAACAGGAGAAGGAAAAGCGGGTATATATATTGAAGGAGGACTTCATAACGAAGGTGTTACCGCAATGTTATCAGGCCCTTTATCTAAGGGTAAATATTATTATTTCCATATGTATACTTCACTTGCTGAGGGTGTATCCAACTCTTGCACCTCCTCTATAGGCGCTTATTTTAGCGCTGTATATCCTAGAATTACAGAAACATCAAACTTTCCTTTGCACATCAAATCCTCCAAAATGATTTGTGACAGCAAAGAATGGACAAAAATATGTGGTGTTTATAGAGCAAAAGGTAACGAAAAATACATCTCTATTGGCTATTTTGGAAATAATCCTGTAGGAAAATCATTAAAATCAGGATCTTATGACACCGCATATTATTTCATAGACGATCTTTTATTAATTGAAATACAAGATACCAAAAGTGTAATGCCAGAAACAATCTGTAACATGGCCTTAGACTTTAAAGATGTAGAATTTTTAATTGGAGAAAGTGAAATTGAAGAAGACATAAAAAAATCATTAAATTCATACATACAATACGCAAAAGTATTTAAAATAACCGCTATAAAAATAATTGGTCACGCAAACGATGGTGATGCAGTAGTAAAAGATGAAACAGAAGAGGACGAAGAAAACAAAGAGTCTGAAATCGAATCAGGAGACCCTAATGAAATGTTATCATTAGCTAGAGCTAATAATGTAAAAGCGTATTTTATTGAAAATGGTATCCCAGAAGAACTTATAGAAGCAATTGGAATAGGAAACACTTCTCCTATAGAAGAAATTGATGGCAAAATTGATGCAAAATCAAACTCTAGAGTTCAAATTAAATTCGAATAATTACAAAATTTTTTGATGTGATAGTGGAAAAGGGAGATAAGTAATTAAACTACTTATCCCCCTTTAATTCTTTATACAAAAGCTTAAGTTAATTATAATTTATTTGTCTATAAAACTTTGTAGCTTTGCAAAGCTAAAATATAGAATACAAATAAATATGGACTTTCCTAAATTCTTATTAGGTGATAACACCGATTTTCCCAATGCAATCTTTATTGTTCATACCGATTTTCCTAGGTTTATCATAAATTTAGAAAATGATGAGGTAGAATGGCTAGAGGAGTTTGATAAAAATGAAGAGGAAGAACTTCTTAAAGAAGCAGAAAATTTATTTCAGGAAGCAAATAACTTCTACGAACGCGAAATAAACCGCTATGAAGAATAGTTTTATTTATCGGATATAATTTAATCATGGAAAAACTTATAGAGTTAGACAAAGAATTTTTTATATATTTAAATAACTTAGGATCACCCATGTGGGATGGTTTTTGGCTATTTATGACAGAAAAATTATACCAAATACCACTATACCTAGTTTTGCTTTATTTTTTTTATAAATACTTTGGTGTTAAGGGCACAATTATCACCCTAGTTATTGTTACTGCATTGATAACAGCATCAGATCAATTATCTAATTTATTTAAAAACATTTTATTTATGAGACCAAGACCCTGTAGAGCAGAAGGAGTCTCAGAATATACGCGTTATATCGCAGAACGATGCGTAGGTTATGGTTATTTTTCAGCACATGCTTCTAACTCTATGGCACTAGCTTTTTTTTCTGGATTAGTATTACAAAAAAAAATGAAATTTATTTTAGCAGGCATGTTACTATGGTCTATCGTCGTTAGCTACAGTCGAATCTATGTAGGAGTACATTACCCAGGAGACATACTAACAGGAATGGCAATAGGGATTCTATTAGGTTTTTTCGCATATAAACTACATACTTTTCTTATTAAAAAAATTTAATTAATCCTCGTAACTATTCAGCCGTTTTTGTTAAATATTTCTAAGTATATAGCGTAAAAATCTTTATTTTATTGATGATTTATAACCAAAACCCTGATTTTAGTGTCATTATTTTATTTTAAAGTTTACAAATTGCTAACTAAAGTAAAAACACAATTTTTAACACGTTGAAAATAAATAAATTAACTAGGTAAATAGTTACTAATCCTCTCATTTCAGTTTGCCTAAAAATCATAATTAAACCCTATTAATAAAGTATCATACCGCCTCCCTAAACTCTTAATGTTTAATTCTAAAAAAACATGTAATGGTTTCGAAATTTGATACAAAGCCCTAACCTTTACCTGAGCTCCATGATTAAAATCCCCTGACCTAAATGCTAAATAAGCTTTTTTTTCTATTGTTTTAAAAATATCAGAATCATTCACTATATACCCTAAACCGCTAGTAATTGTCGTGGGATACCAATTAAACATAATTAAATTAACAACAAATCCCAATTCATTATACCCTTTAACATTTTTATCCGATCCAATAGAAAACAATCGGTTATATTCCCCTAAAAAAGTAGTATAGCAATTTAATGCATACTCTATTCTTCCACCAAACCCAACTTCATTCTGCAATCCCAAATTTTTTATAGATACTATTCCATAATTTATTGCACCTGAGTCATATTGAGCAAAAGATTTACCAATAAATAACAACAACAATAATAGTAGTAAACAAAGTAATCTTTTCATGAATCTGTTTTTAGACCCTCTTATTGCTTGGTAGCAAAAAGCTTAACATCCTCTTCGCTCACTTCTTTCCCTCCAAGAATTATAAGACGTTCCACAACATTACGTAACTCTCTTATATTACCAGTCCAATCATATTGTTGTAACAATTTAACAGCTTTATCCGAAAAAATTTTATCAGGTGCTCCTTGTTCTTCAGCAATTTTCTTAGTAAAATATTTAACCAACAAAGGAATATCCTCCCTTCGATCGTTTAATGCAGGCACTTTTATTAATATCACAGCCAATCGATGATAAAGATCTTCTCTAAACCTATTCTCTGCTATCTCCTCCATAAGATCCTTATTAGTTGCTGCAACTATTCGTACATTAACTTTGATATCCCTATCACTACCTACTCTTTGTATTTTATTTTCTTGAAGAGCCCTTAAAACTTTTGCTTGAGCAGGAAGACTCATATCCCCAATTTCATCCAAGAATATAGTTCCTCCATTAGCCGCCTCAAATTTACCTTCCCTATCCTTATTAGCAGATGTAAAAGCTCCTTTTACATGCCCAAAAAGCTCACTCTCTATTAATTCCCCGGGTATCGCAGCGCAATTAACCTCTATCATTGGTCCCTTACTACGTTCACTCTTCTGATGAATCCAATGCGCAACTAATTCTTTTCCTGTTCCGTTAGAGCCAGTGATAAGTACTCTAGCATCTGTAACTGAAACTTTTTCTATAATATTTTTAATATCCATTATAGCATTAGATTCCCCAATCATCTCATAATTTTTAGATACTTTCTTTTTGAGCATCTTATTCTCTACAACTAACTCTTTGCGATCTAAAGCATTACGAACCGTGTTCAATAACCGGTTTAAATCTGGTGGCTTAGAAATATAATCAAAAGCTCCTAATCTCATTGTGTTAACAGCTGTATCCAAATCCCCATGACCTGAAATCATAACCATAGGAATTTCAGGTTTAATTTTTTTTGCAGCCTCCAACACCTCAACACCATCCATTTTGGGCATTTTGATATCACATAACACAAGATCATAGTCATCATTCTTAATTTTTTCTATACCAGCCAATCCATCCTCTGCTTCAAAAACTTTATACTGATCACTTTCCTCAGATAAAATTTTCACTAAAACTCTTCTGATTGCCGATTCATCTTCTATTACTAATATTCTTGCCATTATATTTTTTATTTAATTCCTGTACGTAAACAACATGTATTTCTATTAATTAATTATATAAACATCAGCACTATACCTTTTTATTAAATGTATTTGGCTATAAAAAGTATATCCAGAGTAGACATATACCAATAAATGCTATGTAAGATAAAACTCATATCCTAAAACTCCTATTATTGAGAGTATTGAAGTGTTTTCTACTACCTTATCCTCTCCATCATTATCAAAAAAACATTTTTACTTTCTGTATATTTCCATAAAAACGATCCTCTCCTACTAAAATTTGTAATGTATGTAAAGAATTAGTTATCATCTTTTACGATAGTAACTACCCGTTGTGGGAATGGAATATTGATATTATTTTCTTTGAATAATCGATTTATCTCAAATCTTATTTCACTTTTTGGAAGCTCTGCCAAAAAACTATTATCGATTGTAAAATACACCATAAAATTAAGAGAACTATCTGCAAAATCCGTAAACAAAACTAATGGTTCTGGTTTTTTTAACACATGCTTACTAGACAACGCAGCCTTAGTCAACAATTCTTTTACTAGTAAAATATCACTCCCATAGGCTACACCTACAGACACCGACTCTCTAGTTATCGTATTATTCTGAGTCCAGTTATATAATGACGATGTCAAGTATTTATGATTAGGAATAATCAGCACTTTGTTATCTCTAGTTACTGCCCTAGTTGTCCTTAATTTTATCTCTACTACACGCCCCACTTTACCTTCTAACTCTATAATATCTCCTACATGTACTGTTTGATCTATTAAAATAAAGATTCCTGAAAGAATATCCTCAATAAACGTTTGTAAAGCAAGACCAACACCTACCAATAAGGCTGCAGAAGCTGCAAATATTGCCGTAATATTAAACCCTATATTATTTAAGGTTATAAGAATTACTATGATATAAATAAAGTATTTAATAAATGAAAATACAGATACAAATTTTAACTGATCCGTTTCCTGTAGATGTCGTGTAACTATTTTTCTAATTAATTTTAAAACTATAGAAGTTATTAAAAGAATTAAAATAACAAAAAATAAAAGTCCAACCGTCAATACTATTGGATGATCCTTTGAACCAAAATCAAAAATTTTAAAGTGCAAAAAATCCTTTAAAATACTCCAAACATTCTTTTCGATAACCTCTTTTACTTGCTCTGTTACTTCTCCCTTAATCATTCTATTAATATTTTAACCATTTTAATAATTCTCTATAACTCGGTTTTTTACCATACATCAATATCCCAACCTTATATATTTTTGCAGCAAACCAAACTATCAAGGCTATACTACTAAACAAAAGTAGCACAGAAATCACTATTTCCCACCAACTTACACCAAAAGGTACACGCATTAACATTACAATGGGAGATGTCAAGGGAATCATCGAAAAAACAAAAGATACTGTCCCATGTGGGTTCTCAATTACCGCAAAAAAACCTACATAAATCCCTAACATTAATGGCAATATAATTGGTAACATAAATTGCTGCGAATCCGTTTCACTATCCACTGCAGCTCCTATGGCCGCATATATAGAACTATATAAAAAATATCCTCCGATAAAGTATATAAAAAACAACACTATCATTTCTAATAGAGGGAGTTTCAGTATATCCTGAATTATTAATTGTATCTCTTGTTGACTACTTTGTTGCAACTCCAAAGATTGTTCTAATTCTATTGACTGATAACCTAATCCAAAAATAGAGTTCACCACCACTAACAAAACACCCCCAAGAATTACCCATATAAAAAACTGAAGAGTCCCAGCTAAAGAAGTTCCTAGTATTTTACCAATCATTAAGTGTATTGGCTTAACAGACGAAATAATAATCTCAATAATGCGATTAGCTTTTTCTTCAATCACCGAACGCATTACCATATTACCATAAATAATAATAAACATCATTAAAAGATAGCCTGCTGCCCCACCAAAAAACATTTTGATATAATTAGACATCTTAGATGTTTTTTCACCAGTGAAATTTTCGATCTGAATAGACACTTTAGCTTCTGCTTTTTCAATAATATTTAGATCAAAACCCTGAGATTCTAAATTTTGATTCGTTAATTTAGTAGATATAATTTTTTCTATATCGTTTAAAACAGATATATTCGGAGACTCGTCTGCAAAAAATTGTATGGATTTATATGGTTTTTTATTAGATATATCTTTAGGAAGGTACAGTAATCCATATAAATTTTTAATAATTACAGAATCTTTTGCATCATCCAACGTATAATTACTATAATCAACATATTGTACAGTATCCAAATCCTGAAGTTCTGAGCTAAACAAACCCGTTTCATCCAAAAATGCCACTTTATGAATTTTATCTTCATTTAATGTAGTCAACCAAGTAATCAATGATATCATTCCCACAAAAATTAGTGGGCTTAAAAATGTCATTACAACAAAAGTCTTATTACGCACACGAGAAACAAACTCTCTTCTAATGATTAGCTTAAGATTACTCATTCGCTGCAATAGTTTTTATAAATATCTCATTAACACTTGGAATCACTTCATTAAATCGTAAAACCTGAGCTTTTTCTGACAAATATCTAAGTAAATCATTTGAAGAAAAATCTTTATCTAAGATAATTTTTAATTTTAGTTGATCATCTATTGTTTTAAAATTAGCTGGTTTCACTAAAAACCTTTCTTCTAAATTAGATAAAAGCTCCTTATTGTCATCTGCTAATAAACCAACCTCAAATGTATTAGATTTGAATTCTCTTTTTATATCAGACACTTTTCCATCTAATACTTTTTTTGACTTGTGAATTAAAGCTATATGATCACACAATTCCTCTACACTTTCCATACGATGAGTAGAAAAAATAACGGTAGCACCTTCCTCTCTTAATTGCAATATCTCATCCTTAATAATATTAGCATTAATAGGATCAAATCCACTAAATGGTTCATCAAAAATCAAAAGTTTTGGTCTATGAAGTACGGTTACTATAAACTGAACCTTCTGAGCCATTCCTTTAGAAAGTTCCTGTATTTTTTTATTCCACCAGTGTGTAATTTCAAATTTACCTTAGCAATACGCTGAACCAGTAGAGGGC